>DATGVV010000808.1:0-2323 GCA_035299885.1 Chloroflexota bacterium
GGCTTTTGGCTGAGCGTCCCAGTCAGCCATCACGACGTATCGCGCGGTACGACCTGCCGTACCGCGCCGACTCGTGAACGGGATTGCCAAGTTGAGCACCGGTAAGCTGGGGTGGTGACGAGCAGCCCCGCTGTCCCGACATCGCTCTACCATTGCCGTGGCACAGGTGGACCTAATAGTTTGCTGCCGATGGAGTGAAAATTTTGTTCACGCGGCGTGTTGGAGGCCGAGGGCGGCGCAGAGGCGGTCCAGGGCGGTGTCGACTTCGAGGAAGGCGGCGTCCACAGAGTTGGCGTGTCGTGCTGTGGAGGGCGAGCGGTGGGTGCTAACGACGGTCGTGAGCGGACCGAGGAAACGTAGGCGGAGCTTCACCAGCAGCACGCCGAGCTTCAGCCCGAGCGGAGTCAAGCGGTAGCGGCGGCTAGCGCCCAGGCGTTCGACCAACCCTTTGGCGCGCAGTTTGCTGAGGTCATAGCGGAGTTGGCTCAGACGGTAGTTGCCGTCCGCGAGCTGATGGCGAGCCATGATCCGAGCGTGCAACTCGCGGGTCGTCCAGTCAGTGGCAAAGGCGGCGGGGTGCAGCAAAGTCTCCAACACGCGGATCACCCGGTCGTCGTGCAGCTTCAGGCCGGGGATGCGTCGCTGTCCGACAATGGCTGGTTGGGCCAGCGCCGCCAGTTGGCCGCTGTCGACCGTCGTGGCCAAGAGGTCCGCCTGGAGGGCCAGGCAGCGCTCGTTGGTCGCCGCCAGTTTCTCGCGCAACAGTGGGAGGTTTTCCAGTCGCCGGCCAACACCGAAGTGGCGAGTATCGTTGGAGCAGGTCTCATTGCGCAGGATCCGATCGCCGTGCTGATCGCCGCGCGTGTACTGCTTGGCGAACGACGTCTCGTAGTACCAGCGCAGCACCGGGTGGCCGGCCTCGCGCTGATCCAGCACGGTCTGCAGCTTGCCCTGGTAGCGACGGTTGATCCGCCGCCCGAACAGGTGCGTGGTGCGCTCGGCGCCGCCGACCAGCAGGCCCAGCTCGCAGGCGCGCCGGAACAGCGCCTTCAATGGCGCAGAGCGCTTGAAGACGAGGTCGGTGGCCAACTCCATCTGGGCCATGCTGTAGCGGTAGCCGGGCGCCAGGGCCGCGCGCTCAGCCGGGCTGAAGGTGGGCACCAAGCGCCGCACCCAGTAGGCGCAGCGTCGCTGCAGGAGCGCCGCGCTCAGGCGATCGGCGGCGGCCTGGAGCGCGGCCACATCGGCTACCCCCAGAAAGGCATTATCTGCTTTGCGGAAGCGGACGCCAGCACGCATCAGCTCCTGGGCGACGAACGAGTGCCCGTTCAGATAACAGGTGACGTTGAACGGGAAGTAGCTGGCCACGCGTATGCTCATCGGCCCCATGATCGGGTCGAGCACGTACCAGTAATAATGAAGGAAGCGCTTCCGACAGGCTTTAATGAGACGGTAGTTGCCATCACCACTGGCTGGCGTCCAACGCGGCGTGTAGGAGACGAAGGTGCGGCCCTGCTCCAGGCTGGTCAGCACGCAGGCGACGCCCTCGGCGCCTTTCAAGCGGCGGTAGAAGGGTTGGACGACATCCTCCTTGCGCACGCCTTTGGGTGGGGCTGGCGGCGCTGGCTGGATGGGGATGCCCAACTCGTCGGTGACACGCCGTATCCAGGCCTTGTAGGCGTTGGTGCGCTGCTCGAGCACGGCTGACTCGATGCAGTCGATGCCGACGACGTCATGGAAGAAGTAGACCAGGTTCTCTGGGCGCTGCAGCCGCTCGATGTAGCCGTTCAAGACGATGCGATCCCAGCAGCTGTAGACGAACTGGACAGCCTGGCCCAGTAGCTCTGACAATCGATCCACGGGATACCCTCCTGGGGTGGGCTGAGTGAGTGAACATCCCCATTCTCATCTCAGGAGGCTTCCCTGGCCAGTCTCGGCGACGTCCCACCCCGGTCGAAAGAAGGATGATCGCTTGCCGATCATCCTCACTTCCGTCAGGATCGGCAGGGTGAGCCAGTCACCGCGCAGCGGCCGCAACGAGCAGAGCGAGTGGAGGACTGCCCGCAGGGCAGTTGACAGGCGAGGGAGCGCAGCTCCCTGCATCGCTGAACATCCCGCCTCGGCTCAGTGAACGACGCCGGCTACAGAACAAGCTTTCAGGTTTACCTGGCTAGAACTAGATCAACCACTCAGCAGAGGTGAGCTCGATCGACGAGATGATTCTGCCGTGGGGCAAGCGGCTTCTCTGTTTCTAGCACGTGATTACCACTTTCCGTACTACTTTGGCAGCAAGGACCTGACGACACTCTCCACTTTCAACGTG
>DATGVV010000809.1:0-2705 GCA_035299885.1 Chloroflexota bacterium
CAGCAACAGCGTGTGGCGATCGCCCGCGCGCTGGTCAACGGCCCGAGTCTGCTTCTGGCAGACGAGCCGACCGGCAATCTGGATTCACGAACAAGTATCGAGGTGATGGAGATCTTTCAAGAGCTGAACGCAGACGGCATGACGGTGGTGCTGGTGACCCACGAGACGGATATCGCCGCATTCTGTGGCCGCCAGGTGAATCTTCAGGATGGTGAGCTGGTCGGCGACCAGCCCAATCCCAATCCGATGCGCGCCAGCGCGCAGCTGGCGGCTGAGTCGGAGGTGGCAGCGTGACGACGATTCCGACAACGAATGAAACGCATGTACTCGTGGCGCCCCACCGGCGGCTGCCGCCGCTAGATGCGGCGGGCTCCCTGAGCTGGAGCACCACGCTGAGCCAGAGCGTCCAATCAGCGCTGGGCGCCCTGGCCAGTTACAAGATACGCGCCGCGCTGACCCTTATCGGCATCCTGGTTGGCGTGGCTGGCCTGCTGCTCATCGACGCGTTCGGCCAGGCCACGCAGGTCGCCTCGGCTGCCATGTTGGGCAGCGCCACGCTGATCAATATCAGGTACACCCCGCCGTCTACCGGCGGCGTCTACGCGGGCACGGGCCAGTCCACCCTGACTCCACAAGATCTTCAAGCGGTGCAGCGCCTGCCACACGTCATCGCCGTGAGCCCGATCAACGCCAATCGCTTCGCGCTGGTGGCCGGCTCCAACACCTGGAACTCGATGGTCTATGGCGGCGGGCCGGCCCTGGAATCGATCCAGGGGCTCTCGGTGAAGGAAGGGCGTTTCTTCACGCAGCAGGAGGACACCTCCGGTGCTCTGGTGGTCGACCTCAGCACCAACGCGGCCAACGGTTTGTTCCCTGGCGCCGACCCGGTTGGCCAGTCCGTGCGCATCGGCAGCGTCGACTTCCAGGTAGTCGGCGTGCTGCAGCCCCAGGGCATGACGCCAGCCGGCCACGATATGAACGAGATCGTCTACGTGCCGTTGGGTGGCAGCCAGCAACGGCTGTTCGGCCAGCCGTTTAGCACCATCTCACTCCAGGTCGACAGCGCCAGCAGCGTGCCCAGTGTGACCGAGGCCATCACGCAAACGCTTCGCCAGAGCCACCACCTCGGTGCCTGCCAGCCCGGCACGGCAGCCGGGGGCGAGCCCGGCGGTGCAGGCCCAGGTCTGCATGGAGGCGGTGCCCCTGCTCAAGCAACGAACCCATCCGGGGCCCAGACCTGCGATTTCGGTGTGGGTAGCAATCAGCAGGCGCTCACCGGGATCAACCGCGAGATGGACAATGTCAAACGTGTCATGGGCCTGGTCGCGGGAGTGTTCCTGCTGATCGGCGGCGTGGGCATTGCCAACGTGATGCTGGCGGCGGTCAGCCAGCGACGTCGCGAGATCGGGCTGCGGCGAGCAGTCGGGGCACGCCAGCGTGATCTCCTGCTGCAGTTCCTGGTCGAGGCGGTGAGCCTGTCCCTGGTGGGCGGGGTTCTGGGGGTTGGCCTGGGCTTCGGGCTGTGGCCGCTGGTCGGGCGCGCGATACCGCTGTTGGCTGACTTCGGTGTGTGGCCCAGCGGCATTGCAGTCGCCCTGGCGCTGGTAGCTGCTCTGGTGCTCGGACTGACCTTCGGCTTCTACCCGGCGCGACGCGCGGCTCGGCTCGATCCGGTCGAAGCACTCCGGCGTGTCTGATCGGCGATCTGGCACTCCGGGTGCTCCGTGACGAGCGACGACCGTGGGGATGCTTGGCCTGGCGGAGGTTTTTTAAAAGCGCTCCAGCGGCCTCGGTGGCGGGCGCCGGCCTCAGTGCCGCCTACTACCGGGATGGTGGCGTGGACCGCGGCGCTGCTGCCGAGCGTGCAGTCGGCGTTCGAGGCTCTGCTGGCGCACAAGCTGCGTTCGGGCCTGACGTTGCTGAGCGTGCTGATTGGCGTGGCCGGGGTGCTCGTCCTCGACAGCGTGGCTCAGGCACAGAACGCCTCGGTGGCCGCGCAGCTCCAGCAGCTCGGCTCCAACGTGGTGTCCATCTCGCCTACCGCGTCAAACGTGCGCGGTCTGGCGCCAGGCGTCGGGCCTACGCTCCGTCCGAATGACGCTGCCGTCGTGCGCCAGTTGCCCCACGTGGTGGCCGCCAGCCCCGTGATCAATGGCCAGCAGCAGATCACCAGCGGACGCCGCAGTGCGCGCACGATGACCACCGCGGCCCTGCCGGAGATCGAGCAGATCCAGGGCTGGGGCGTGCGCAGCGGCGCCTTCTACACGGCGCAGGACGTGACACGTGCCGCCAGTGTCGTACTTCTTGGCCAGACCGTGGTGAACCGGCTGTTCCCAGATGGCAGCAACCCTGTGGGGCAGCACGTTCGCATTCGCAACGCCGACTTCAAGGTCATCGGCGTGCTGGCATCGAAGGGCGACAACGGCAGCAGAGACCTGGATGACGTGGTGCTCGTGCCATTCAGCACCGGCCAACAACGGCTGTACGGGGCCACCAACATCGGCACAGTGCAGTTGCAGGTGGACGCGGCAGACAACATCGCGACGGTAATGGCCGGGGTCACCCAGGCGCTCGAGCGGAGCCACCGGCTGCGGCCCGGCCAGTCGGACGATTTCCGCGTCCAGAGCTATCAGCAGCTGCTCAACCAGGCCGGCCCGCAGCAGGCCCTGATCGCGGGCATCATGCGCGCCATCGCCTGGGCGGCT
>DATGVV010000810.1:0-1846 GCA_035299885.1 Chloroflexota bacterium
GCACGGTCGCCCCGGAATGGGACTCCAACGGGTAATCCGAGCCAAACATCAGCCGCGCGGGGGTGACGACCTCGGCTGCCCACTCGATCACCGGCGCCCAGCCACCGTTCCCCGCGGTGTCGAAGTAGAACTTGGCCCAGCGCTCCTCAAACACCCGATCGATGCCCATAGCCTTCTGCTCGCGCTGCGTCTTGGCCAGCTCGGGCGTAGGGTTGGGCACCTGCGGCGGCGCGAAGAACATGGAGATGCGGCCGCGCAGGAAGATCGACGTCCCGCCGGCGTGTGGCAGCACGAACCTGAGGTTCGGGAATTCGGGGAACACGCCGTTCATGATGCGCACCGCCGCGAGCGTGGTATCGAAGGGGCGCGAGCACGATCGCTCCATCCCCCAGTCCGTTGAGGCCCCCTGGGGCAGCAGCGCCGGATGAAGGATGACCGGCTTGTCCAGCTCGCTGATCTTGCGCCACAACGGCGCGAGCGCGGGCATATCCAGTGTTGCGCCGCGGTCCGACGTGGGCAGCCCCACGGCCACCAGTCCAAGCTCTCGGACGGCCCGCTCGAGCTCTGCGGGTGCATGCTCCGGGTCCGTCAACGGCACGTGAGCCGAGCCGTATAGGCGGCCTTTGTGCGCCTGCTGGATGGCGGCGAAGCCGTCGTTCAGCTGGCGGCAGGTGTCCATGCCGAGTGTGCTCACGCCGGAGTAGGTGAGGACGGCAGCATCCACGCCGCCCTCATCCATCGTCTGAAGGTGGGTGTTGACGTCGTGCAGGTCCTCGCTCAACGTGAGGCTGATGCGATCGTTGATCAGCCGCCGCGCGCCGCCAGCTTGCGCCTTGAGGTCGTCGAACACCGCCTTAGGCAAGAAGTGATGGTGGACGTCGATGACACGCGTGTCTTCAAGCATCGGGGCTACTCCAGCCGGACGTTCTTGCCGAAGTCGTAGTCCTCGGCGCTGTCGCTCTCGAACTGCCAGGCGACCCGGCCGCGCGCTGGCCAGCGGCGGTTGAACGTCTCGTCCAGGAAGCCGAGCAGGAGCTGCCAGGCCTGCGCCGTCTGGGCCGGCCGGTAGCGGGCCGGCATGGTGTCATTCAGCCAGCCGTGCGGCATGTTGGGGAACACCCTCATGCGGTAGGTCTTGCGCGCCGCTTCAAGGGCGCCTTTGATGCGCAGGATGTTATCGACCGAGATCACATGGTCGGCCTCGCCGAAGACGTACAGCGACGGAGCGCTCGTGCGGGCGATCATGTCCGCTATCGGTTTGGGCTGGCTCTCGGTCACTTCCCAATCAGAGTCCTGAGCCGCGCCGTAGAAGATGACCAGGCCGGCCAGGTCGCGCCGCTGGCTGCCGACCACGATTGGGTAGCGGCCGCTCTGGCAGACACCCATAACGGCCAGCTTGCCGGCGTCGACACGCTGATGTGCCTTCAGATAGTCCAGCGCGCCGTTGACGACGGCGCCCACCTCCTCATCCGGCAGCACTACCCGAATGTCACCGCGTTTCAGCGCCGCGCTGTCGCCCCGCCAGCGCGAGAACAGATCCGGCGCCATGGCCACGTAGCCATCGCCGGCCAGCTTCTGCGCCAGATCGAGCGTGTGCTGTACCAGCCCGTAGCGCTCGTGGAGGATGACCACGGCCCCTGCGCGGCCGGTTCCGCTGGGCAGGAACAGGTGGCCGTTGAGCCCCTGCCCAAATGTCACTGTTTCCGACACGGGGCCTAGTGTACTTCCCTCTCTCTGTTGGGAGAGGGCTAGGGAGAGGGTCGTCGCTACAATGCTCGCGCATGTTCGAAGGCAAGGTCGCGCTGGTCACGGGCGGCGCCAGCGGCATCGGCCGGGGAGTCGCCCA
>DATGVV010000811.1:0-5599 GCA_035299885.1 Chloroflexota bacterium
CTGTCAATGGAGTTCACGGTCGAACGCGGCAAAGGCTACGTGCCATCCGACCAGAAGAATGGCCTGCCCATCGGCGTGATTCCGGTCGACGCGATCTACACACCAATCCAGAAGGTGGTCTACAACACCGAACACACGCGCGTGGGCCAGAGCATCAACTACGATCGCCTGCTGCTCGAGGTCTGGACTGACGGCACGATGAACCCGCAGGAGTCCCTGCAGAAGGGCGCGGACATCCTGGTCAACCACTTCTCGCTCGTCCGCGATTTCAACGAGGAGCCCACTGAGGCCGAGAAGCCCGCGCTCAGCAGCTTCCCGGTGCCCCAGAAGCTGTATGACATGCCGATCGAGGAGCTGGACCTCTCGACCCGCTCCTACAACTGCCTCAAGCGCAGCAACATCACCAAGGTGGGACAGGTGCTGGCCATGAACGAGGACGACCTGCTCTCGGTCCGCAACTTCGGCCGCAAGTCGCTAGATGAGCTGTATGATCGGCTGCGCGTCCGCGGCCTCATGGACAAAGTCCCCGCCGGCGGCGAAGCCAAAGGAGCATAGCCAAGCATGCGACATCGCGTCGACGGACGGCACTTCAAGCGCCACACGGGTGCGCGGCTGGCGCTGTATCGCGGCCTGATCAAGTCGCTGCTGCTGCACGAGAAGATCAAGACCACCGAGGCGCGGGCCAAGGAGGTCTCGGGCATGGCCCACAAGCTGATCACCCTGGGAAAGGACGGCAACCTGCACTCCCGGAGGCAGATCATCGCCTCCTTGGGTGGCGATCAGCAGCTTGCTGCCAAGATCATCGATGTGCTGGGCCCGCGGTTCAAGGAGCGCCCGGGGGGCTATACCCGCATGGCCGCGCTGGGGCCGCGCGTTGGCGACGCCGCGCCTATGGTCATGCTGGAGCTGGTGGATTAAAACTCAAACTGCTGGTCGAGTACGACGGCACCGACTTCCACGGCTTTCAGATGCAGCCCGGCCTGCGTACGGTCCAAGGCGTCTTGCAGGACCTGCTGCTGCAGATCACCGGAGAGTCGATCGTGGTTGAGTTTGCCGGCCGGACGGATGCCGGGGTGCATGCCGCGGGCCAGGTGCTCAGCTTCGAGACCGGCTTCCGCCACGGGCCCGAGCCGCTCAAGCGCGCCATCAACTCACTGGCGCCCTCGGACGTGGCGGTGCTTGCCGCCGAGGAAGCGCCGGCCGCGTTCCACGCCCGCCGTTCGGCCCGCCAGCGCTGGTATCGCTACACCGTCCACAACGGACGTGAGCCGCGGCCGCTGCTGGCCCGCTACAGCTACTTCTTCCCGCACCTGCTGGACGTGGAGGCCATGAACGCCGCCGGCGCCGAGCTGCTGGGCACGCATGATTTTCTGGCCTTTGGCGACGTGCCGGGCGGCCGTGAGTCGTCCATTCGCCGGCTGGACCAGGCCGAGGCCCACCGCGATGGTGACATGGTCAACGTCGATTTGCGCGCCACAGCATTCCTCAAGCACATGGCCCGGTCCATGGTAGGCCTGCTGCTGCGCGCCGGAACCGGCGCCGTCGATCCCGCCGAGGTCGCCCGCGTCCTGCGCGAGCGCGATCGGCACAAGGCCGGCCCCGTTGCGCCGGCCAAAGGTCTGTGTTTAATGGGAGTTTCCTATGAGTCCCCTCTCCCTCTGGGAGAGGGCGAGGGAGAGGGTTCATGATTGGCAAGACATTCGTTGCCACCCCCAAGGACGTCCACCACAACTGGTACGTGGTGGATGCCGCCGGCAAGCGCCTGGGCATCCTGGCCTCGGCGGTCGCCCGCATGTTGACCGGCAAGAACAAGCCAATGTACACGCCGAACATCGATACCGGCGATTTCGTGGTTGTCATCAACGCGGAGAAGATCGAGCTGGCCGGCGCCAAGGCCGATAAGAAGGTCTACTATCACCACTCGATGTATCCCGGCGGCCTCAAGGAGACGCCCTACCGGAAGATGCTCGCCGAGCACCCCGAGCGCGTCATCGAGCTGGCCGTGAAGGGCATGATGCCCAAGAACAAGCTGGGCGAGGCCATGTTCGGCAAGCTCAAAGTCTACGCCGGCCCGAACCACCCCCATACGTCGCAATCCCCTGAGCCCCTCGAAATTGGAGCAAATCGTTAATGGCTGCACAGCAGTATTTCCATGGCACTGGTCGGCGCAAGTCCGCGGTTGCGCGCGTGCGCCTGTTCGCGGGCGAGGGCGCTGTCCTCGTGAACGGCAAGCCGATCGATCAGTACTTCACCCGCAACCTGTACCGCCAGGTGATTGAGCATCCCTTCCGCGTCAGCGAAACCCTCGGCAGGTTCAACACCACTGTGCGCGTCGAGGGTGGCGGTCCTACGGGCCAGGCCGAAGCCGTCCGCCACGGCATTGCCCGTGCCCTGTGCCGCGCCGATGAGACCTACCGGCCGCTGCTCAGCAAAGCCGGCCTGCTCACGCGCGATTCCCGCGAGCGCGAGCGCAAGAAGTACGGTCTCAAGCGCGCCCGCAAAGCCCCGCAGTACACCAAGCGCTAGCGACCATTCCCACACCCCCGCGGGATCCTTTACGTCTGAATCGCTAAGGAGCGAAAATCTGGCCTAGCCGTTCGAGCACCTGCTTGGCGGTCGCATCCTCGAGCTTTCCGACCTGTGTTACCAAACGCTCCCGATCGACTGTCCGTACCTGGTCCAGGGCGATTCGGCCCGACTTGCCGCCAAAGTTAACGGGTACTCGCCAGGGGTAGGCGCGGCCTTTCGTCGTCATTGGCGCGACGATGACGGTCCGCAGGGCTTGATTCAGCTCATCCGGAGAGATCACGACGCAGGGGCGTGTCTTGCGGATCTCGCTGCCGCGAGTGGGATCGAGCGTCACCAGCACGACGTCGAATCGGCGGGCGCCTACCACTCCCACTCGTCTTCATCAAAGTGCGTGGGCAGCTCACCATCGAGCAGCTCGTCTTCACCACGCGTGGCCATGGTGCGAGCCACCTCGAGCCAGCCATCCCGTGGCTGTCGCGAGGCTTGCACGATCAATTTGCCATGCTCCACCGAGAGCTCTACTTCATCTCCGATGTCGCAGGCTTGGAGGATGGCTTTGGGTATGCGCAGCCCTCGCGAGTTGCCAATCCGGACAATGCTCGTGCGCATGGCGAAAAGTATACACAATGTAATCACTTTAGAGGCTGCCCACGTTTGAGGCAGAATACGACGGAGCAATCAAGACAGGAGCGACGACATTATGGATGCCCATTTCGGTTACATGGCCATCGTCAGCGACAAGCCGCGGGAGCTGGCGGATTTCTACGCCAGGTACTTCGACATGCGGGAGCTGGGCCAGTCCGATGCTGGCGATATCTCCATTACTGATGGTTTCCTGAACGTCAGCATCCTCAAGCAGCGGCCGGGGGTGGAAGGCGCCCTGGGCCGGCCGGGGCTGAGCCATTTCGGCGTCGCCGTGCGGCACATTCACGAGGTCGAGGCCAACCTCGAGGAGTTCATGCCCAGCGCCGACATCCAGGCTGAGAATGGCGATTTGCATCATGGCGAGTACCGCGTGGTGAGCCCCAACGGCCTGCCAGTGAGCCTCTCGACGAAGAACTTCGCCGTCTCCGGCACGCCACGCCGGCTGCCGCGCATTCGCCACTTCGCCACCTCATTTCCACACGGCCAAGACGACGAGGCTTCCTTCCTGACAAAGGTGTTTGGCTTCCGCGAGGTGGTCACCAGCGGCGAGCGCCGCAAGGCGAACCGGCCCAGCCGCTTCATCGGCGACGGCAACATCTGCCTGGCGCTTTTGGCGATTGGCATGCCCAGCAGCGGCGACGAGCACGAGCGCTACCGCGACGAGGAAGAGAAGGCCATCAACAGCAAGACCGGCCTGCAGCACTTCGGCTTCGTGGTGGACGACATCCCGGCGCTCCTGAGCACCATGCCGCCCGATCTGGCGCGCTGGACCAATAAGCGCCCCGAGCAGCGCGACATGGCCGAATACCGCGTGTTCGATCGGGACCTCAACGCCATCGACCTGTCGCAGCACATGGGCTTCGAAGTTGATTACGACAAATGGGAGAACGCGCGCGGCAGTGGCCTGAGCACCGCCGAACGCCTTGCCGTCTAGTGTCCCCTCTCCCGCATTCGCCGTCCGCGAAGGACCGGGAGAGGGCTAGGGTGAGGGTACCCCGCGCCCTCGGTGGCGCCTTGCTGGGCCTGTTCCTGGCCACCTGCGGCAGCACTCCCCCGGCGGCGCCCGCCCCAACCAGCCTCGCTACCGCCAAAACCTCGGCCAGCACCGCGTCGGTGCCCGCAGGCAAAGCCGTGGCCGCCGGGAAGAAGGTGCGCTATGGCGGCTTGCGCAGCCTCAACGACTCCGGCGTGCTCATCGCGCTCGATCAGGGCTTCTTCGCCGAGCAAGGCATCGACCTCGAGCTGGTGAATTTCAGCACGGCAGTCGACATGGTGGCGCCGCTCAGCAATGGCCAGCTGGAGACCGGTGGCGGAGCGCCCAGCGCCGGCTTATGGAACGCCGTTGGCCGTGGCATCCCGGTCAAAGTGGTGGCCGACCTCGGCCATGCCGACGCCACTCCGCCGGGCTTCGCCATCACCAGTTTCGTCGTCCGCAAGCCGCTGATGGACAGCGGCAAGGTCAAAACGCCAGCCGATCTCAAAGGCTTGAACGTGGTAGTTCCTCCCGCCGGCAACCAGTTCGAGCTTACGCTGTCGCGCATCCTCAAGTCGGGTGGCCTCAGCGCCAAGGACATCAACCCCGTCCAGCTGCCCATCACCGAGACGGCCCCGGCCCTGATCAACGGCAAGGTTGATGCCGCGGCGACCATCGAGCCGTTTACGACCACCGTGCTCAGCCAGGGCGCTGGCGTGACCCTGCTGCACGACTACGACGTCTCACCCAATAATCAGGCGGGGGTGTTGTTCTTCGGGCCGGACTTCGCCAAGTCCGACCAGACAATACCGTTCATGACGGCCTATCTCGAGGCGGTGCGGCTGTACAATGACGCCTTCGCGAAGAAGCTGCCGGAGGCGCGGGCTAAGGTCATCAAATCGCTCGTCGCCCAGACGTCCCTCAAAGATCCCCCGTTGTACGAGAAGATGTCGGTCGGTAAGTTCGATCCCGAGGGCCAGCTCAACATGCAGAGCCTGCAGGACCAGCAGGAGTACTTCGTCTCCGCCGCCGAGCAGCAGAAGCCGGTTGACCTGAACACGGTGGTCGACATGCAGTACGCCAAGGCGGCCGCGGCCAAGCTGGGAGCCTACAGCTAAGCCTGCTTGGTGATCACGACCGAGGCAACTGGCACGTCGAGCCAGATGCCGCTGGCGGTGGCCAGCAGGCACACTTCCTCCAGGTGCTCGGCTTTGAACCGGGCCAGGTCGCACGGTGGGAGGCTCTCCAGGGGCCCGGCCAAGCCGCCGGCGGCCAGCATCTCCCACCAGGCATCCGCATCCCGTAAATAGGAGCCGAGCTGCTCGACCGTGACGTTCACCTCCGCGAAGCCGGCGGCTCGGCAGATCCGACGCAGCGCCTCGGGGTGGCTGTAGCGCCGCCAGGGGAAGATCACGTCGCCAGCTCCGGAAGCTAAGCCGTACTCGAACAGCT
>DATGVV010000812.1:0-6960 GCA_035299885.1 Chloroflexota bacterium
TGAAAGCGCGCCATCGCGTCCCGGGCAGCCCAGACGAGATCTCCCCACGATGTGTCTGCTCGTGAAGGACGCTGTTGACTTCCCACCACAGCAGACCGGGAGCGTTCAGACTGTGACCTTCGTAAATGTCGAAACCGCCCTCGAGCAGTGCCGCCTCAACAGCGACCGTAGCGTCAAGGACGAGTTCGCTCAATGTCCCCGGCGTGACTCCCACACCCACGCCACGACGTTGGGCATCGGCCGGCCGTCATCGAGCTTGTCGTGGCCCGGAGGCAAAGGCAGCATCCGCGGCTCTTCTCCGGCGTAGTCGTCGAGTTCTTCTTCTTCGATCAGGTGCTGCGTACCAATCTTCTTGGAGCGCAGCTTGCCGGAACGAATCCAGCGGCGGATTGTCTCCGGATTCTTCCGAAGCCGACGTGCCGCTTCAGGAACGGTGATCATGTAGTCGTATGCTACTACAGCGGTATATTCCCATGCTTCTTCGCGGGGAGGGTTTGGCGCTTGTTTTGGAGCATCTCCAGAGCGGCGATGAGCTTGGGGCGGGTTTCGCGGGGCTCGATGATGTCGTCGATGAAGCCGCGGCTGGCGGCCAGAAACGGGTTGGCGTAGCGGGCGCGGTACTCGTCGGCCAGACGGGCGCGCTCGGCGGCGGGATCGGCGGCGGCGGCCAGCTCGCGGCGGTTGACGATCTCGACCGCGCCCTCGGGCCCCATGACGGCGATCTCGGCCGTGGGCCAGGCGTAGTTGATGTCGGCGCCGACATGCTTACTCGACATGACGTCGTAGGCGCCACCGTAGGCCTTGCGGGTGATGACTGCGATCTTGGGGACCGTCGCCTCGCAATAGGCGAACAGCAGCTTGGCGCCGTGGCGGATGATGCCGCCGTACTCCTGGTCGCGCCCGGGGAGGAAGCCCGGCACGTCCACGAACGTCACCAGCGGGATGTTGAACGCATCGCAGAAGCGGACGAAGCGGGCGCCCTTGTCGGAGGAGTTGATATCCAGCGTGCCGGCCAGCGCGGCCGGCTGCTGCGCCACCACGCCGACGGAGCGTCCGTTCAGGCGGGCGAAGCCAACGACGATGTTCCTGGCCCACGAGGCATGGACTTCCAGGAAGCGGCCATCGTCGACGATGCGATGGATGACGTCCAGGATGTCGTACGGCTTGTTCGGGCTGTCCGGCACCAGGTCGTCCAGGTCGGCATCCATGCGGTCGGGAGGATCGTCGCGCGGGCCGAGGGGTGGGTCGTCGAGGTTGTTCTGGGGGATGTAGGACAGCAGCTCGCGGACGAGGTGCAGGCAATGCTCCTCGCTGTCGGCGGCGAAATGGGCCACGCCGCTGATGCTGGCGTGAGTCTCCGCGCCGCCTAGCTCCTCGAACGAGATGTCCTCGCGCGTGACCTGCTTGACCACGTTTGGCCCAGTCACAAACATGTGCGAGGTGTCGCGCACCATCAGGATGAAATCGGTGATGGCCGGCGAGTAGACCGCGCCACCGGCGCAGGGACCGAGGATGGCCGATATCTGCGGGATGACGCCTGACGCCAGCGTGTTGCGGTAGAAGATGTCGGCATAGCCAGCAAGGCTGAGCACACCCTCCTGGATACGAGCCCCGCCGGAGTCGTTGAGGCCGATGACCGGCGCGCCGTTGCGCATGGCCAGGTCCATGAGCTTGCAAATCTTCTCGGCGTGGGCTTCGCCGAGCGATCCGCCGAACACCGTGAAGTCCTGGGAAAACACGTAGACCAGCCGGCCGTTGATGTGCCCAAAGCCGGTGATCACGCCATCGCCCAGGATCTGCTCCTCACCCAGGCCGCGGCTGGTGACGAACATGCCAGTTTCCTGGAAGGAGCCGGGGTCAAGAAGGAGGTCGATCCGCTCCCGGGCCGTGAGCTTGCCCTTACGATGCTGCTCCTCGATGCGCTTCGCTCCGCCACCAAGCAAAGCTTGCTGGCGAAGCTTCTCCAATTGATGTCGGGAAGATACCCTCACCCTGCCCTCTCCCGCCGCGGCGGGAGAGGGTTTCTTTACAGCCATTTGATCCAGACCTGGAAATCCACCTTGCGCCAGTGGTTGCGCAGGAGCCCTTCTTGCTCCCAGCCATGGCGGCGGTAGAAGTCCTGGGCGCGGGTGTTCACGCTGGCCACGTCGAGGCACAGCTTATGGCATCCGCGGCGGCGGCACTCCTGCTGGAACGCGGCGAGCAGCTGCGCGCCGATGCCCCGGCCTCGGCAAGCGCGCTCCACGACCAGCTCGCGCAGGTAGCCAACGCCCTCGGCAATGGTGTAGCGGGCGGCACCCAGCAGCGAGCCGTCTTTGGCGGTGGCGCCCAGGTGGAACTCGCCGATGAGGACCCACAGGAAAGGCTCGCCGAACAGGTCCTCATTGAACTGCCGCCAGGCGGTTTCGAAGAAGTCCTGGGCGGCGCCGCGATTGATGTCATGGATCGTGACCTCAGCCGGCGGCAAGGCCACTCTCTTGCAGGATCTTCTCCACGGCGGTGTAGGGATCGTACTCCCGCCGGCCCACCTCGCCGGCGTAACGGTCGAAGGCAGGCACCCGGTGGACGACCGCCCGCAGCAGGCGATCGCGCAGAATCGCGTCGATCTCGGCCGTGGCGGCGCGCCGACGGCGCTGCTCGTACTCGCCGCTCTGTCGCACGAAGCTCAGGTGCTCGGCGGCCTTTCCCAGCACCTCCTCCGTGCCTTTGTCCTCGGTGGCCACGGTTTTGAGGACCGGCGGCGACCACTTGCCCTCCTGCATGCCCATATGGACCATCAGGTTCAGGTCCTTGAACAGCCGGTCGGCGCCGTCATGATCGGCCTTGTTGACCACGAACACGTCCGCGATTTCGAGCAGGCCAGCCTTCATGGTCTGGACGGCGTCGCCCAGGCCCGGCACCGTCACCACGAGCGTGGTGTCGGCCACACGGATGACGTCGATCTCCTCCTGACCGACGCCCACGGTTTCGATCAGCACCACGTCCTTGCCCATGGCCGCCATCAGCGCGACGACATTCTGGCTGGCTTTTGCGAGGCCGCCCGGCTGCCCGCGACTGGCCATGCTGCGGATGAACACGTTGGGGTCGGAAAAGCGATCCTGCATACGGATGCGGTCGCCCAAGATGGCCCCGCCGGTAAACGGACTGGAGGGGTCCACCGCCACGATGCCGACGCTCCGATCGCGGGCGCGGAACGCGGCGGCCAGCTTATCGACCAGGCTGCTCTTGCCGGCTCCCGGCGGCCCGGTCACGCCGATGACGTGCGCCTTGCCGGCCAGCGGGTAGATGGCTCGCATGATGCGGGGGACGGCGTCGGGATCGCTCTCCAGCGCGGTCATGAGGCGCGCCGCGGCGCGGACCTCCCTCTTCAGCGAGCGCCGGATCAGCTCAACGAGCGCGCTGTTCGGCAACGGCCTGCTTCAGGTAATCGACGATATCGGGACGAACTCCCGACTCCTCGCTAGAACCAACCGGGATCGCGGTACTCCCCAAACACGTCGCGCAGGGTGTCCATGATCTCGCCGACCGTAGCGTAGGCGTGGATGGCTTGCAGGATAGGCGGCATCAGGTTGGCGCCTCCGAAGGCAGCCTTGCGGACGCTTTCCAGAGCGCGCAGGTAATCCTTGCCGCGGCGGGCGCGGAGGTCCCGCAGACGAGCGATCTGCTCCTCCTCGAGGGAGTCGTCGATCTCCAGAATGGGAATCCCGCGGTCATTCTCGGCCATGGTGTAGCCGTTGACGCCGACGATGATCTGTTCACCCGAGTCAACCAGCGTCTGATAGCGCGACGCGGCGTCGGCGATCTCCATCTGCGGAAAGCCGGCCTCGATGGCGGCCACCATGCCACCCATCTCCTCGATGCGCTCCAGGTAGCGGTAGAAGCCCTGCTCCATCTGGTTGGTGAGCTTCTCCACGTAATACGAGCCGGCGAAGGGATCGATGGTGTTCGTCAGGCCAGTCTCGGCTTGCAGGATCTGCTGCGTCCGCAGGGCCACCGTGACCGCCTGCTCGGCCGGCAGCGCATAGGTCTCATCGAACGAGTTGGTGTGCATGGACTGGCCGCCACCCAGCACGCCGGCCAGCGCCTGCAGGGCCACCCGGGCGACGTTGTTCAACGGCTGCTGCGCGGTGAGCGTCACGCCGGCGGTTTGCATATGGGCCCGCAGCGTGTAGGAGCGCGGGTCTCGCGGCTCATAGCGCCTCTTCATCTCGCGTGCCCAGATGCGGCGAGCGGCGCGCATCTTGGCGATCTCCTCGAAGAAGTCGTTGTGGAGGTCCCAGAAGAAGCTCAGCCGCGGCGCGAACTCGTCCACCTTCAGCCCGCGCTTCACGCCCTCCTCGACGTAGGTCAGGCCGTCGATGAGGGTAAAGGCCAGCTCCTGGACGGCCGTCGAGCCAGCTTCGCGGATGTGGTAGCCGCTGACGCTGACGGTGTTCCACTCGGGCATGTGGCTGACGCACCACTCGAACATGTCGACCACGATGCGCAGCGACGGCTTGATGGGGAAGGCCCACTCCTTCTGGGCGATGTACTCCTTTAAGATGTCGTTCTGGACGGTGCCCCGCAGCTTGTGCGGCGGCACGCCCTGCTTCTCGGCCACCGCGACGTACATGCACAAGGCCACGATGGCCGTGGCGTTAATCGTCATGGAGGTGCTGACCTGGTCCAGCGGGATGCCGTCCAGCAGCGTCTCCATGTCGGCCAGGCTATCGATGGCGGCGCCGCACTTGCCGATCTCGCCCTTGGCGCGCGGGTGGTCAGAGTCGTAGCCCAGCAGCGTGGGCAGATGGAACGCGACGCTCAGGCCGGTCTGGCCCTGCTCCAGCAGGTAGTGGTAACGGCGGTTGGTCTCGGCCGCCGATCCGAAGCCTGAGAACATACGGATGGTCCATGGCCGGCCGCGGTACATCGTCGCCTGCGGCCCGCGCGTATAGGGGAACTCGCCCGGGAAGCCGAGGTCGCGCATGTAGTCCAGAGCGGCCACGTCTTCCGGCCCGTACATGCGCTTGATCTCGATCTCGGACGAGTTCTTTCGAATCCCCTCTCCCTCTGGGAGAGGGCTAGGGAGAGGGTACTTCTCGCGCCGGCTGCCCTCTCCCTTGCTCTCTCCCGCCGCTGCGGGAGAGGGAATTTTGGCTGCCGCCATCAGACGACCTCGTCCGCCCGGAGGCGCTCGATCTCGGCCGGGCTGCAACCCAGCTCGGCCAGGAGCTCGTCCGTATGCTGCCCAAGCGCTGGTGGCGCCAGCCGCGCAGTAGCCGGCGTCTCGCTCAGCAGAAAGGGGATGCCGGCCACCTCGATTCGCCCGCAGGTGGCGTGCTCGAGGGCCAGCCGCATGCCCAGGTGCTGCACCTGTGGATCGGCAAACACCTCGGCCACATTCTTGATGGCGTCGGCCGGGATGCCGGCGGCAGTCAGCCGGGCGACTAGGTCAGCCGTGCCGAAATGGCTGAAGCGCTCGACCACGATGTGGCGCAGCTCGGCGCGGTTGTGGACGCGGTCGGCATTCGTCTTGAAGCGCTCGTCCGCCAGCAGCTCTGGCAACTCCATAACCTCACAGAAGCGCTGCCAGATGCGATCGTTGGCCACTCCGATGTTGATGAACCCGTCCTTGGTGGGCACCGTCTCGTAGGGCGCGATGGTGGTGTGGGTGTTGCCCTGCAGGCCGGCCACCTTGCCCGCGTTCAGATAGGCCGAAGCATGGTGGGTCAGCAGCGCCACCGTCGCCGACAGCAACGACGTCTCGATGAACTGCCCCTTGCCGGTCTCCTGGCGGTGATACAGCGCCGTCGCAATCGAGAAGGCGGCGAACATGCCCGCCGTCATGTCCGAGATGGACATGCCCACGCGCGTAGGCTCGCTCAAGCCGGTGATGCTCATCAGCCCGCCCGCGCCCTGGGCGGTCATGTCGTAGCCGGGCAGCTGGCTGGCAGGGCCGGTCTGGCCATAGCCCGAAATCGAACAGTAGATGACCCGCGGGTTGTAGCCCTTCACCTGCTCGTAGCCGATGCCCAGACGCGCCATCGTGCCGGGCGAGAAGTTCTCGACCACCACGTCGGCGGTCTTCAGCAGCCGCTCGGCGACGTCCCTGCCCTTTTTCAGGTCGAGCGTCAATGACCGCTTGTTGCGGTTCATGGCGAAGAAATAGGTGCTCTCCTGGCCCATGAACGGTGGTCCCCAGCCGCGCGAGTCGTCGCCGCCCCGCGGAGCCTCCACTTTGATCACGTCGGCGCCCATGTCTCCCAGCATCTGAGCGCAGAACGGGCCGGCCAGGGCCCGCGAGAAGTCCACCACGCGGGTGCCGGCCAAAGCTCCCTCTCCCCTTGGGAGAGGGCTGGGGAGAGGGTCGGCGACCAGGACTAGCCCTCTCCCTGACCCTCTCCCATAGGGAGAGGGACGCGGCGGCCGGGCCAGTAGCCACGGATGCGCTGCAGCTGCTCCTGCAGCAGCGCTACTTCGCGCGAAACCGCCACATTGAAGTAGCGGCTGTGGTGGCCCATGCGCCGGAACTTCTGGTAGCGCACCTTCATGGTCTTGCGCAGCGGCGCGCGCTGGAGGTCGACCAGCGCCCGGAAGATGGCCTGCTGCAGGAGCTGCGAGGCGTACACCGGGTCATGGTGCGCCCCGCCTTCCGGCTCGGGCACGACCTCGTCCACGACACCCAGCGATTTGCAGTCGGCCGCCGTGATGCGCAGCGAGCTGGCGATCTCGGCGGCCCGGGCGGCGTCGTGGTACAGGATGGCGGCCGCGCCCTCGGGCGAAATCACGGAATAGATGGCATTCTCCATCATCAGCACCCGGTCGGCGACGCCGAGCGCCAAGGCGCCACCGGAGCCGCCCTCGCCCACGACCGCGGCGACGGTTTGGGTGGCGATGCCGGACATGTAGGACAGGCATTCGGCCAGCGTACGAGCCAAGCCACCCTCCTCAGCCTCCAGGCCGGGGTAGGCGCCGGGCGTG
>DATGVV010000813.1:0-2577 GCA_035299885.1 Chloroflexota bacterium
AAGGCGTCACTGGCTTGCCTGACGGCGGGATCGAGGCGGTCACGGCCACCGGGCGCTACCAGGAGGTGTGGCGGCTGCACCCAAGCGGGCTCTTCACGCACCGGTGGCGCCTGCGTGAGGACGGCACCGGATACCAGGGAACGATCAACGTGATTGCCGCTATCTACACCGTTGCAGAGGTCTTCGAGTTTGGTCGCCGCTTGTACCAGGAGGACGTCACCGTGGACACGGTGACGTTCAGGATCACGCTCGAAGACGTGCTTGGCCGACCAGCCAGCGGCGATTCAATTAACGACCCGCTCAGCGGTGACCAGGCGCGGCAGAATGCAGCCCGTTACGTTGCCGAACTGCCCAGAGCCGACTTGGCCGCGGGCATCCTGGAGCCGTCCGCTGCCGCGGCCGAGAACCTTTTCGGCCAGCTCGGCTTCACCAGCGCTTCCCGTAGCTTCATCGATGACAAGGCCCGGGCGTTCCTAGCCGGCAGGATATAAGCAAGGCCGGGCCAGGGTTCAAAGCGGCGAGTTGCGTCAAGATAACTAAGACACGGGTCGTTTGGCAGTCTCAGTCCTTCTGAGGCACCGCAGGTCAGGCAAGCGTGTGTCAGATTAACTGAGACGGCACACTTGCGCCGCGTCGGGCTACGTTTGCCTGGTCGACCGGCTGGCCCGGTACTCCGCAAACGGGCTTTCGGGCGCGTCGTAACCGGCGAGTCCTGCGCGTTCCGGCCAGCCGAGGAAACCCCTCTCGCGGGCACCCTTTACGTACTTGGCTGCTGCGGGCCGGGAGACGTGCCAGTGTTCCTGGATCGCCTTGAGCGGCGGCTTCCGATGTTCCACGGCCGACTTGTACACCTCGGCCACTTGGCGGTAATGCTCATCCGGCCACGCCTTGCCGCGCTCGCGGGCCACCTTCTCGAACGCGCCGAATGCGTCGTCACCGGCCATACGCGCCGCGACCGCAGCGCGCAGCTCGGCGAGCGGGAGCGATCGTAGCCGCTCGGCAGTGATCACGGCTGCCGGCGCCACGCCGTGAGGCGTGTTGTCGATGGCCCACTGGCGCTGCTGCTCAGCCGTCATGTCCAGCACATAGCGCTCGGACTCGTCTACGAACATCGGCCTCACGTCGATGCGCAGGCCGACGATCTCCGGCGAACCGTCGACTTTCGCCAGAGCCACCTCCACCCATCCGATGCCGCGAAGTCCGAAGCCGTACCAGCCGTCGGCTGACTCCACCATCGTCGGAAGCTCTGACGCCCGCCGTCGGCGGGGCACCCTGGGGCGGCTCGTATTACGGTCTGCCATTGGGTGATACCCCTTGCTTCAAAATCGTATCCGGTCGCCCAGTTGTATCACCTTCTGCCAGAGGGGTCTACTAGTACTGGCCCCGGGCGGGCAGCCGCGCGGCCGTCGGCTGGCCCGGCGGGGATCAGGCCGGCCGACGTGGGATCGGATCACGGAGAGGATCAAGGTGAACAACGACAACCGGCTGATCGGGCTGTGGGTCGCGGTGGCGGTGTTGCTCGGGCTGTTCGCGGGTGCGGCCGCTGGGCTCATCGCGTGGAGCGGCGGCCATCACGCCGCGTCTGCGATGCTTGCCGGGGGCGGTGCCTGCGGCGGGACCATCACGCTATGCGTTCTAGTCATAAATACGCTGCGCAGCCGCTGAAGCTGGGACCGGCATCCACTCCTGGCCGAGTCAGCGTGGGACACTGAACCTGGACGAATCGCGGGGCCACATCGTTGGACTGCTTGGCAGATCCCTGATCACAGTGCCCCCAGGGGACATCAGGATCTGGAACCTACAGAACTTGTAGGTTTTTCACCAACTACCTCCGCCGTGCAGTTCCAGCTTGGGCACGACCTTACGGAACTCTTCCAATGGCTGGCGGACCCGAGCGATCACATGGGTGAACTTCTCGTCATCCCACCCCTCTACAACTCCCGTGAGATAGGCCAGCGACCATTCGAGTGAGCTGGCGGAGATGCAGACCTGGCCGACGCCGTTGACGAGCCGTGCCATCGCCTGCTCGATTCGCTCTTTCGCCGCACGGCGGCGCGACCGGACCAAGGTGTACGCCTGCCAGCCCAGCGACAGCGCCAGGCCCACGACGGCAATAACTATGACGACGGTCACAGCGGCAGCCTAGTGGGCAGGGAGACCATGCGTCGCTTGGGTAAAACCACGCGAGCGGCGGTGCCGACTGGCCGGGCTGGTTCGCTACGGCGTCAGCTGTCGGTGGCAGGTGGCAAGGTGAGGAGCATGGAAAGCGGGCAGGGCAGCCTGGCGGAGCTGCGCTCAACCATCGGCGCAGCAGACGCGCAGGCTTTCGTGCGGGTCGCGGTTGAGGCCGGCAGCCAGGCCGTGTGGCATGTCGATGCGATCGTCTCGCCGCCCTCCGTCCCTGCCGGGTGGCAGCCGCTGGTCTGGCGGTACGAGCAGGTCACCTTCATCGCCGCCCAGGTCCCGGTCAAGTCACTCGTGGCGGCGCTCGGCGCTGAAGCCCTACAGGTGCTTTCGGTGGCTGGCCACGACGTTGTTTTCCCGTCCTTGTCCGACCAGTTCACCTGGCAGCGCAAG
>DATGVV010000814.1:0-1818 GCA_035299885.1 Chloroflexota bacterium
TGGCCGCGATTGGTCTCGATGACCGCATGGCAGTCCAGGCCGGCTGTGAAGCCAGGCCCGAGGCCAATCACCACCGGCGCATCGTTGATGCTCGTGCCGGTGTTCCTTTTGGCCATGATGCCATCGACCACCGCCCGCGGCTGGAGTCGTTGGATGCATTTGGCCTTGGGATCCACCAGCACCGGGACCAGCCCCTGCTCCAGCAGCTGGAGCGCCTCACGGTGCGAGGCCGCCCGGCAGGCCCGAATGCCCTCGACCGTGGTTTCGCCGGCATAGATCGCTTCGGCAAACGACACCGTACGGCGCACCGCCGTGGGCTCACGGATCTCCGTGATGGCCACGTCAAACCCGGCCCGAAACAGCCGGAACGCGACGCCGCTGGCGAGATCGCCGCCGCCCCGTATCACGACCAGGGCGTCGATCCGCATGGAGTTTGGGGCGGATTATAGGATCAGGCCCGGTGCCAGCCCTGGGCGTCGCGGAAGACGGTGAGCTGGCGGCCGTTGGCAAGCACGACGCGGAAGTAGCGGCGGGCGATCTCGCGCGTCCACCATTCATCGTTGAGGCGCCATTCCTCGCGGACTTTGAGGACCGGCTGCCACTGGTCCCGCCACAGCACCGCTTCCGGGGCTTCGTGGCCACGCACGGGGATAGGCCGCGGCTGGCCCAGCGGCTTGAGCTCGGCCGGGCCGCTCTCGGCCTCGTAGCTGGCCAGGGCGTAGCGCCGCTCGGCGATGCGCGTGTCCGGCTCGGGCTGGACGACACGGTAGACGGGCAGCGGCCGGTAGCGCGCCTTGAGATGGCGCAGGGCGGCGTCGATGCGCTGCCGGGCGCCGCTGCGCTCGGGGAACAGGTCCGGCTGGGTGCCGCCGGCCGGGCATACGTCCCACAGCAGCAGCTCCAGCTCCTCGACGGCGGCGCGCCAGGTCTGGCGCTCGAACACCGGCTTGAGCGCGGCCAGCATGCGCTTGACATCGGACGTGGGCTCGCGCAAGTTCACCAGCTTCTGCCAGGTGCGCCTGCTAGTCAGATCGGCCCGGATGCGCAGCCCGCGGCAGCTGCGGTTCTCGTCCGCCAGGCGCTCGCCGAAGCGGGCCAGCAGGACTTGGGCGCCCATGAGCAAGCCCTCGGTGGTGATCAGCGGCTCGTCGAAGCGGATGCGCTCGACCAGCTGGCCTGGCGGCTGCAGGGCCTGCAGGCCATCGTGGTCGAGCCCGTTGCTCAGCTCCCAAATGATGCGCCCGGCCGGACCGAACTCGGCCTGCAGAGCCGGCTTAGGCAGCTTCGCCACATCGCCCAGACGCTTGAGGCCAAGCATCCGCAGGCGGCGTTTGATGGCCTCGCTCACCGGTAGGTGGTCGGTCGATAGACCAGCCACGAACGTGGCCACCCGATCGGGCGGAACGATCCTTAACCCCTGTCCCACTGGCGGGAGAGGGCTAGGGTGAGTGTGGTCGTTCCTGCGACGCCAGGTTCCCTCACCCCAACCCTCTCCCGCTGCGGCGGGAGAGGGAGTTAGCGCCGCCGCGTAGGCCGCGAATTTACCGGTGGCCACGGCCGCGTGCGGGCGGATGCCAGAGGCGCGCTCGACGGCGGCAGCCATACGCTCCAGCAGCAGAGGCTCTGTCTGGACGATGCTCGCGGTGCCCTCACCTAGCCTCTCCCCCTGCGGTGGGAGAGGAATTATTGAGAGTCCCGTCAGGCCAACGTGGAAGCAGCCCTGGCGGCTGATCTCGATGCGCGGGCTCAGCTCGTAGAGCGCGCGGTAGATGCGCACGTTCACGTCCTCGTACAGCGCCGGCTGCGCCTCCAGGAACA
>DATGVV010000815.1:0-18463 GCA_035299885.1 Chloroflexota bacterium
CTTCCGGCGACGGTGCCGCCGACCGACGAGAGATAGAGATTGAAGCCGTCGACATTGTCCTTGGCCAGCTCGGCGAAGGGGCCGGTCAGGGGCTCGATGAGGCCTACCTTGATGGAGGCCTGTGCCGCGCTGGGTGCGACCGAGGCCGCGGGGGCTGGAGCGGACGTCGCGGCGCCACTCGGCTTCTCGGCCACGCCACTGGCACTGGCTGCCGGAGCAGCTTGTACGCTTCTGGGGCTGCCGCCACTGGGTGCCCCCGCCGATGGGGCGGAACTCGAGACTGCCGACGCCGCGCCGCACGCGGACAGTCCAATGGACAATGCCAGCCAGCCAGCCATGCCGCGCTTGCTCATGGTGAACCTCCTCCTCGAGGTGGGCCTCATTCTACCCGCTTCGGGCCGGCTACTCCGGTGCTACTCTGTTGCCAATGCACGCCGAGGAGCCCTTAAAAGCATGGCTGAGATCGAGCGCGCCCGCGTAGCCGAGCGCGAGCCTGGCGCTGGCCAAGATTACGAGCGCACCATCAAATTTTTTATGGCCAAGCGTGAGCGCGCCTGGACAGGCGACATCGTCGTAAGAGGCGACGAGCGGCCATGGAGCCAGTCCCGTCAGGGTCACGTGAAAACGTACATCAACCCCGTCCACGAGGGCATTAACAGCTGCCTCAAGGATTGGATGATCTTCATCCACGACATCCGCAGCCATTCGGGCAAGCACCGCCACCAGGGCGGGCTGGTCATCTACGTCCTCGAGGGCGACGGCTACACGGAGGTCGATGGCCAGAAGGTCGAATGGGAGGCCGGGGACCTCCTGCTCCTGCCCCTGAAACCCGGCGGGGTCGAGCATCAGCACTACAACAAGCGGCCAGGCGAAAACTGCAAGTGGATGGCCTTCATCTACCTGCCCTATTGCGACGAAATCGGCTTCTGGGTCGAGCACCGGGAAAACTCGCCCGACTACGAAGCGCAATAAGCCGGTGGACCTGTTCGAGGAGCTGCTCCGTATCCGCGACCAGCAGCGAGAGGCTCAAAAGCAATCGATATGGCTGATCAAGGGCAAGGACCTGCCGTGGGAGCTCAACCGCCATGGCAAGATGCGCTGGTACCTGCACCCGTCGCTCGCCAACATTGCGCTGCGGACCTTGATGTTCCATGAGCAACAGATCCCGCCAGGATCGCGCAGCGGTCGACAGAAATGCCCAGGCGGCAAGGTCTTCTACGTGCTGGAGGGCAAGGGCCACACCGTGGTGGACGGCGTTCGCCACGATTGGAAAGCCGGCGATCTGATCAATCTCCCTGTGCGGGAGGAAGGCTTGATCTACCAGCACTTCAATGGCGACCCCAACGAGTCCGTGCGCCTCATCGGCTGTGAGCCCAACCTGGTGGATGCGTTGAGCGTGGACAGAGGCTGCGGATTCGAAGAGCTGGAGCTCGCGCCAGAGCGGCTGCAGCGACCGGCCAGCGGCGGCGTGCCGGAAAGCACGACCTGAGGGGCGCCGGTTCTGTGATCCGATTCAGGCAGCGCTGATTCCAAGGAGCTGCTGACGTAGACCTCTCGGAGTTGGTCAAGCCTGAAGATGGGCTGGTCAGTGCGCGCGTGTTCGTAGATCCTGACGTCTACCAGTTGGAGCTGGAGCACATCTTCGCCAGCACCTGGCTGTTTCTCGGCCACGAATCCGAGCTTCCCAAGGCGGGAGATTTCGTGACCCGCCGGATGGGCGAGGACCCGGTGATTGTGGTACGCGATGACGATGGCCACATTCACGTGCTGTTGAACGTCTGCCGCCACCGCGGTCGAAAACTGTGCTCAGAAGATTGCGGAAACACCACATTCTTCCGCTGCGGGTACCACGGTTGGACGTACGCGCAGTCGGGCGACCTGACCGGCGTGCCATTTCTGGACGCCTATCAAGGACGCCTCGACAAGAGGGCGCTTGGCCTACAGCGCGCGGCCTCGGTGGATACCTACCACGGCCTGATTTTTGCCACCTGGAACCCCGACTGCGAACCGCTCCGCGAGTATTTGGGCGACATCGCCTGGACCCTCGACATCCTATTCGGCCGCACCGACCGCATGGAAGTGGCGGGGCCGCCACTGAGGTGGCTGATCGACGCCAATTGGAAGCTGCCGGTGGGCAACTTTGCCGGCGACGGGCATCATCTTATGACCACCCACGGCTTCTCGGGGGCATTGGGGCTCAAGGCCAAGCGCGCCAGCCGGCGGGGCTACTCTGTGGCGACCGCGAATGGCCATGGAGCGGTGCTCACGAACTGGGCCAAGGAGACAGCACACCAGCCGTACCTGGCACTGGCCTCTGAAGTCGTCCCTGAGCTCGAGCGCAACCTGAGCGCCGGTCAACGGTTAGTGCTGCGCGATCTGCAGGTCATCGTCGGCAATGTTTTCCCGAACATGAGCTTTCTGGACACCGCGTCGCACTCGCCGGCCGAATGGGGCGGACCAGAGGGCTTGGACATGTCTTTTCTCACGGTCCGGCAGTGGCAGCCGCGAGGTGTTGGGCAGTTGGAGGTTTGGTCGTGGCTGTTGCTGGACAAGAGTGCTCCGGTGCCCTGGCTGGAAGCCTCGACCGCCTGCTATGAGCGGGTGTTCGGCGTAGCGGGCGTGTTCGAGCAGGACGATACGGAGAACTGGAGCTCGATCAGCAGTGCGCTGCGCGGCCCGATGGCAAGGCGGCTGTGGGCCGACTATCGCATGGGCTTGGGTGTCTCACCTTCACCCGAGTGGATTGGGCAAGGACAGGGCTATCTGCAGCAGGGCCAGTTCTGGGAAGTCAATGAGCGCAACTTCTACCAGCGCTGGCGGGAGCTGATGACCCGCTGCTCTGCTAGCGGTTAACTCCCCAGTGTTTGGCGCAGCAGCGGAACCAGCTTCTGCTCTTCGATGTTGAGGCCCGCTTCGGTGTTCGTCACAGGCCAGCTGGGATCGGGCACCAGTTTCGGATCGATGCCTTCCATGCCGACGTCCACCCGCAGGCTGGGCACGCCGCCCGCCTTGGAGAAGGAAGCGCCGCCCTCCTGAGAGAGCACCCAGTTCACGTAGACCTTGGCGGCGTTGGGATGAGGCGCCCGGTTGGCAAGCATGACATTGGCATAGGCGGACGTGGCATGCGTGGCCTCCTGCAGCTTCCTCGGGTCTACCATGGCAATGGGCAGGCCAGCATCGATCATGGGGTTGATCTCGATGTCGCTGCAGAAGCAGACCGGATACTTGCCCTCGCCTAGCCACTGCGCCCCGGTATGGTCGTCGCGCAGGATCTTCGGATTCTGTTTCAGGACCTGAGTGATGAAGTCGGGGCCCAGCTCCTGCTTCATGTAGAAGAAGGTGAACATCGCCCGGCCGTAGCCGGCCAGCATCGGATCACGCCCGATCACCAATTTCTCCTTCCACTGCGGCTTCGTCAGGTCGCGCCAACTTGTGAACTCGTCCGGCTTCACCTACTTGGTATTGGCGTAGAAGTATTGGCCCGATTGGCGCAGCACCGCCAAGCCAATATGCTGGTCGTCGAAAAAGGCCAGCTGCCCGCCGCGCCACTGCTTGGGATCTTTGACCTCGGGCAGGGTGAGTGCCGGCTCGATAGGATCGAGAGCACCCATCGGGCGCAGACCCAGCACCCCTGTCGAAGTGCCAAGCAGAAATACATCCCACAAGAACTGTCCAGCACTGCGCTCTTTCTGCGCGCGCGGCGGCACTTCGGGCCCGCCGGCTCCCTGGTATTCGACCTTGATGCCGTACTTCTTTTCGAAGGGCGCAGTCAGGGCCTGTTGGCGCGTTGAGCCCTGCGGCCCAAACATCGTGACCGTGCCCTCCCTCTTGGCCGCGGCGAGGACGGTCTCCCACTGATCTGTGCCGGCTTGCGCCCCGGCCGCCGGTTTCGAGGCCCCACCGGCGGGAGATGCGCTGCCCGCCGGCACCGTGCCACCACCGCAGCCGACCGCAAGCAGCATCGCAAAAGCAGGGCCTAGCAGGAGGGTCAATCGAGCTCTCGTCATATGTTCAGCTCCTCGTGGGTCATGTTTGGTCTTGAGTCATCAACTCGAGCCAGCGCGCGTAGAATGCGCGCTCGTTGACGTCGACTGGGCCGCGTAATTTAGCGTACGCGCTTCCGGGACCGGGCCAGTCTTCGGTCGGACTCACATCCAGGCCCATGTCATAGTACAGCGACAGCTTCCTTGACATCCTGCCGTGCAAGGACTGCGTAACGGCACGCCAGTTGGCCAGGTCATCTTGCTCGAATACCCCGCCCGGACCGAAGACCCGCAGATAGCACTCTCGGGAATACTCCTGCCATTGAGCGGAAGCCGCTTTGTCGACGAGCAGCCACGACCAGACCTCGATGCGCTCCGGCCCCAGCGGCTGCCACTGCCGGATCGTGAGGAAGGATACCGATTGGCCATCGGGCCCACCCCATTCGGGCGGAGTGTGGCCGGCCGTGTTCAGAAAGCTGAGGTTGGGGAAGACGTTCCCAACCAGAATTTCGAGAGGCTTGAGGATCTCGAGCTGGTCTCTGCTCAGGTTCGACCGGAGCTGGGGCAGCAGCTCCTCCGGCAGCGCCAGATAGGGCTTGGGCGTATCGCGCAGGCCGGTCAGCGACGCGGTATGGCCGTTGGCCGTCGTCTTGGAGAAGCTCAGTCGCGCCCCGCGCTCAAACGGGCCCACATGGCGGCCCATGAGCGCATCGCGAAAGCCGTGCGTGGTGGCCAAGTGCCCGCCATCGCCCGCGAAATTAGCGGCCGGCAGCTTCCAGTTCGCATCCAGTGTCCAGCGTAAGGGGGGGCCAACTACTTCCACCGCGTCGGTCCGGCCGAACATGAGATCGAGCACCCACTTCATCTCGCCCAGGTATTCGCTGAGCGGCAGAGCGCTTGCATTCCAGGTGGCAAAGATCAGGCCCTTATAGGTGTCGACGCCCGCGGCTCCGAACAGGCCGCGCTCGGTCTTGTCCAGCCTGCCGGCATATGAATCGAAATACGGCACCCCCGTGAGCTCCCCGCGGTTGTTGTACGTCCAGCCGTGGTACGGGCAGCGGAAGTGCTGTTGAGTTCCTGCGTCGAGCTCGCACAGCCTGCGCCCACGATGGCGGCAGGTGTTGAGCAGCACACGAACGAGCCCGTCACTGCCGCGGACGACGATGACGGAATCCTCGCCCATGGAGCGGGTCACAAAGTCGCCGGGATTGGGGACCTCAGAGTCATGGGCCACGTACAGCCAGGTGCGGCTGAATATCCGCTCCAGCTCCAGCTCGTACACCGCCGGGTCCACGAAAACCTGTGCGCTCAACAGCCCCTGCTCGAGGTTCGCGAGGCTGCGGACATCTTGGCTCACCTTGGCGACTCCGCAGTATCGTACCAGCAGCATCAGCGCAGCAGCCCGGTTGACAGTTGGCCACCAAACTGGAAGAATCGCCACCGCCATGCTGAATCGAGCCAAGCTCGTGGTGCTTGCTTGCATCTCCGCCGGCTGCATTGCTGGCTGTGCATCGCTGCCCTCTCGTCAAGCTCAGACGGCGGCCAACGCCTCCGCCGCGGCAGAGGTCAGCCGGGCCGCCAGCGCCGCTGGCCAAAGCCGCCAGTCCGGGGCCGATCAAACCGAATGGGATCGAACGCTGGTAGCGGCCAAGAAGGAGGGCAAGGTCGTCGTGTCGGGTCCGCCTGGCGATGTCTTCCGGCAGGCCTTGACGTCCTTTCAGCAGAGTTACCCGGAGATTCAAGTCGAATTCACCGGCATACGCTCGTCGGACTGGGGCCCGCGGCTCGTCACCGAGCGGCAAAGCGGACAGTTCTTGTGGGACGTGTTCGTGGGCGGAACCGGCACCTCATTCACCCAGCTGCTGCCCGCAAAAGCCCTCGACCCCATAAAGCCGGCGCTCGTTCTACCGGAAGTCGTGGACGACAGCAAATGGTTCAACGGCTTGGACTGGGGCTTCATCGATGAGGCACACCAGCACATCCTGTCCTTCAACGCCTATGTGGACTGGAGCATCTACCTTAATCGCGACCTTATCCCGGAAGGGCAGTTCACCAAGCTGGAGGACTTGCTTGACGCCAGGTACAAGGGCAGGGTGTCCATCAATGAACCACGAGAAACAGGCGCCGGCTCCTTCCACTCGGCGATCATCATCAACGCCATAGGCGCGGACAAGTTTCGGAAGTTCCTGGCCGAGCAAGACGTCGCGGTGAACAAGGACCTGCGGCAGCAGGTGGAGGCGCTCGTGCGCGGCAGCCGGCCCATCGCTATTGGCGTCCAGACCGCCTTCCTGGATGACTTCAAGCGCCAGGGCCTGGGGGCCAACGTTCGTCCGCTGGAGGTCGCCGGTGGGGCGGGTTTGACACCTGGCAACGGTGGCTGTGCCTGTCTCATCAACCGGGCGCCGCATCCCAACGCGGCCAAGGTGTACCTGAACTGGCTTCTGTCCAAGGATGGACAGACGATCTGGAGCAAGGCCACCGCGACCAACAGCCGGCGCTTGGATGTGCCGCCGGCTAATCCGGCCATGGTTCCCAAGCCCGGCACAGAGTACCTCTTTATCGAGCGAGAGCAGAATCAGCATATGCGGGGCGAGGCCATAGAGCTGGCCAAGCAAGTCCTGCAATAGGCGAGGGCGACGGAACAGTGGCCGACCAGGCGATTGCCTCGACTCCGCCCCTGTCTGGAATCCGCGTTCTGGACTTCAGCCACATTTTGGCTGGCCCCTTTTGCACACGGCTGCTGGCCGATCTGGGAGCAGACGTCGTCAAGGTGGAGTCCAGCACACGGCCGGACCGAATGGGCGTAAGCAAGGATGATTCCGACTACAAGGGCCGCCGCGACCGGCCTGCCTCCTTCCTCAATACGAACCGCAACAAGCGCTCCCTGACCCTGAATCTCAAGACGGATGGCGGGCGGGATATGGCGCGCCGGCTGGCCGCGGTGGCCGACGTGCTGATCGAGAACTTCAGCGACGGCGTGATGGCCCGGCTGGGCCTCGACTATGAGGATCTGAGGGACGCCAATCCGCGCCTGATCTACATCGGCATGTCCGGCTACGGGCATGCCGGGCCACGGCGAGACTGGACCAGCATGAACGCCAACCTGCAGGCTTACACCGGCCTGATGATGGTCACGGGCGCCGAAGGCGGCCTGCCGGTGTCCATTTCCAACTCCTGGAACGATTACATCGGGGGCCTGCACGCCTGCTTCGGCATACTGCAGTCGCTGGCGGAACGAGCGCAGACCGGCCTCGGCGCCCACCTCGACCTGGCGCAGTTCGAATGCAGCGTCGCTACCCTGGCGCCCATGCTGCTCGCCGGCGCCGTCAATCGAACTGCGCCGCCGCGGCTCGGTAACCGATCGACGCATGCTGCTCCACAAGGCTGCTACCGCTGCGCCGGTGACGACGACTGGTGCGTAATCAGCGTGCAAACCGACGAGCAGTGGCACGCGTTGAAAGCCGTCCTGGGCGACCCTTCGGAGCTGCTCGATCCTGAGCTTGACCGGCTGATCGGCCGGCTCAAGCGCCACGACGAGATCGATGCCGTCATCGAAGCTTGGAGCTGCCAGCTGTCCAACCTTGAAGTGGAGGGCCGCCTCAAGGCTGCGGGGATACCAGCTGAGCGCATGCGGACCGCTAAAGACGTGGTGGACTGCCCTGACACAGGCGAGGTCTTTCAGCCGATGGAAGACCCTCCCGGCTGGCAAATGCTCGTCACCGGCCTGCCATTTACGTTCCAGCGCAGTCCGGTCGCACCGCTCTCGCCCGCGCCACGCGTTGGCGAGCACACCCGCGACGTGCTGCAGGAATGGCTCGGGGCGTCGACGGAAGAGGTCGAGCGGTTGGACACCGAAGGGGCACTGACCTAATGGCACGCGTCATCGACCTGGCCGCCCACCCGGCAGCCTACAGCGGGCGTCTGCTGGTAGAGGTAGGGCACGAGGTGATCCGGGTAGAGCCGCGCGCGGGCGACGCGCTCCGCCGCCTTGGCCCGCACCTTGGCGCGATGTCCGGTCTCGAGCACGGCGCCTTCCACCAGTTCTTGAACGCGGGCAAGCGAAGCTTCACGCCCGACCTGGATACTCCCACTGGCAAGCGGCTCTTCCTGGATCTGGTCACGACCGCCGATGTCCTCATCGCCAGCCTGCCGCTGCCGGTGGACGAAGCAGACATCTTGCAAGCGAATCCTCGGTTGGTATTGGTCAAGGTGGAGAACGGCCAGCCGGAAGCATGCGCCTACGCGCGTTCTGGCCTGCTGTGTCTCACTGGCCACCCGGGCCAGCGGCCGGTCGTGATGGGTGGCCATGTCGTGTACGCCGCCACCGGCCTGTTCGTGGCGGTGGCGGCCGCGGCGGCCATGCTTGTCCAGCAGCTGACGGACGCCGGCCAGGTGGTGGAGGTCTCGCTTCAGCAATGCCTGGAGGGCCTGGCCGAGCAGGCGATGGTGGTCTATACATCAACCGGCAAGATCACCCACCGGCGCGGCTATCGCGGGGCCATCACCGCCGTATCCGGCGCTCTGCCATGTGCTGATGGTTACTGGATGATCAGCGTGCCTCACACCCCTGAGGGCTGGGCCAAGTTCATGGACTGGGTGCAGGATCCGGAACTGCTGTCCGATCCTGACCTGTCCGACGAGGCCGAGCGCAACGCCAAGAGAGATTTCATCCTGGACCGCCTGGAGACCTGGTCGAAGCGGTACCCAAAAGAGGAGCTGGTGGTCGAGGCGCAGCGGCGCCACATCCCAGCCTCGCCCGTGGCCACGCCGCTCGACCTGGTCGATGATCCGCAGCTGCTGGCGCGCGGTTTCCTAAGGGAGATGGATCATCCCGAATTCGGGCGCGTGCCGTTCCCGATGGGAGCCATCGCGAGCGTGCGAGGTAACGTCCCGGGCTATGCTCCGCGGCTGGGCGAGCACAACGGGCAGGTCCTGTCTGGGCTAGGCTATTCCGAACAGGAACAAGCCAGCTTGCTCGACTGCGGAGCGGTCTAGGCTGCAGGGCTGCTTGGTTGCGCAAGAAACCAGACTGGCGCCGAACTGTTTCGACAAGCACCCAACTGTCATGCCGCGGGTGGACCCAGAGGCTGCGCGATGGCCAGAGTAGCAGCTGTCTCGGGTCTTCCGACTGCTATGCGGTGGCCAAGAGTCACCAGTCGGTCGGTCTTCCTTCTGCTGGTGTTCGCGATCCTCATCTTCCTGACCGCCTATCCGCTCACACTGCTGTTGATCGACAGCTTCCACGTCAACAATCCCGGCGAGGCTGCAGTTTGGGGGCTCGATGGCTGGCGGGCAGCCTTTCTCGATCGATCCGTCGCCTCCGCTTTGGGCAACACTCTTGCGCTGGGCGCGATTCGGACTGCCCTGGCAATGGCTTTGGCGGTCCTGCTGGCATGGCTGATCGCCCGAACGGACGTACCGTGCAAGGGCGTCATGGAATTCACGCTGTGGCTGGGCTTTTTCCTGCCGCACCTGCCGGTGACGATGGGCTGGATGCTGCTGCTGGAGCCCGACTCCGGCCTCCTCAATAAGTTGCTGGTCAACGTCTTCCACCTGCCGCACGCGCCCTTCAACATCTCATCCTACGGTGGCATCGTGTGGGCACACCTTGGCTTCAGCACATGCATCAGCTTTCTGCTGCTCACACCTGCATTTCGCGCTATGGATGCCGCTCTGGAGGAGGCTGCTACCACCTGCGGCAGCACCAACATGCGGACGTTGCTGCGCGTGACGGTCCCAGTTCTGACGCCCGCCATCCTGGCCATCGCGGCGCTGGGTTTCATCAAGAGTCTCGAGTCGTTCGAGGTGGAGATGGTCCTAGGCGTACCCGCTGGTATCTTGGTCTACTCCACCCGCATCTGGGAATACCTGCACTGGCAGCCGCCCCTCTACGCCCCGGCTACCGCCCTGTCGACGCTCTTCCTAGCAGCCATCTTCGTCATGATCCGCCTGCAGCGAAAAGCGCTCGGCGGGCGTGATTACACGACCATCAGCGGGCGAGGATATTCGGCGCGGCCGATCAAGCTGGGCGCCTGGCGTTGGGTCGCCTTCAGCGCCTGCCTGGCATTTGTGCTGGTGATGGTCGTCGTCCCGGTGATCTTTCTGCTCATGTCGACATTCATGCGGCTGTTCGGCTTCTTTCAGATCGCCAACCCGTGGACGTTCAATCACTGGGCCGAAGCGTTCAGCGACCGCGTCGTCGCCAGTGCCCTGCGAAACACGCTGTTCCTGGGGCTTGGAGCCAGCGTCGTGGGCAGCCTGTTCTTTGCCGTGGTGAGCTACGTGCTGGTCCGCGTCCGGTTCGCCGGGCGGGGCTTGCTCAATCTGCTGTCCTGGCTCCCATGGGCCATGCCAGGGGTGCTCATCAGCTTGGCGCTGGTATCGGTGGTACTGGGCTCCGGCAAGATCTTGTCGCCGCTGTACGGCACGATTTATCTGCTCGTACTGGCCATCATCGTCAAGGAGCTGCCGCTGGGTACCCAGGTGCTCAAGAGCACGCTGTTGCAGATTGGCCGCGAGCTGGAAGAGGCAGCAGCCACGTCGGGCGGCGCCTGGCTGCTGACCTTTCGGCGCATCGTGCTGCCCCTGCTGGCCCCAAGCATGCTGGCCGTTGGGCTGATCACCTTCCTGGGGGCAGTGAACGACATCCCCACGCTGGTGTTCCTGTCTTCCTTCAACTCCCGAACCCTATCGCTGGTGATGCTCGACTACATGAGTGAGGGCAAGCTCGGCACGGCTAGCGTGCTGGGCGCGGTGCTCGTCGTCCTGGTCGTCATCGCAGCAGCTATTGGCCGCACGCTCGGACTACGGCTGGGGCCGAATGCCCGGCCCTGAGCGATATGTCGTGATGGGCGGAACCCCGGGAGGACGATGAAGGACGGTCAGGTCGTTCCCGCCGGAAAACGCGTGCTGCCTGGCGAACCGCCCCATGGCGAGATCTGCGAGTTCCTGCTGGAAGAAGCCGAGCTGCTGGACAACAGACGCTTCCAGGAGTGGCTATTGCTGCTCACCGAAGATATCCGCTACCGCATGCCGGCACGCCTGAACGTCAGGCATAACTCCGAGCAGCCCGACCACTCGGAAATCTCGGAACTGTTTTCGGATAACCTCGCGTCCCTAACCGTGCGGGTCAGCAAACTGGGCACAGAATACGCGTGGGCCGAGACACCAGCCTCTCGAACACGCCACTTCGTAAGCAATATTCGCGTGCGGAGCACCGATCGCCCGGACGAGATGCAGGTCTCCAGCTATTTGCTGTTGTACCGGAATCGAGGATCGCGGCCCGACGCCGACATCTTTTCCGGGGAACGGCAGGACATCCTACGCCACGTGAATGGATCGTGGCGGCTAGCCAGCCGAACGATCCTACTGGATCAGGCAGTGCTCAGCGGCGGGCATATGCCGATCTTCTTCTGAAGATCAGGCTTCGGCGAAGGACGTGTCGGCCAGGCCCTCGGCGATGGCCCACTGCTTGAGCGGGCGCCCTTCGCGCACCGCCGTCAGCTCTCGCAGCATGATCTTGCGGCGCAGGATCAGAGCGGCGTCCATGCGGCCGAGATGCTCCTCTACCCGGTCAGCCGTCACCCCCTGGCCTACCTGGGCGGAGTAGTCCTCGACCCAGAACAGCTTGAACATGTTCAGGGTAGGGTCCGTGTCATGGATTTGCAGCCGCCCGGCGAGCACCTCCTCGGCGATGTCGCTCGGAGAGGGCGACGTCATTTGCTCGTGGCGAGCGGCACGAACCCGGTACTCCTCCGCGGCTTTCCCGGTCAGATGTGTCTGCTCGATCCCGTAGGCCACGCAGTGCTCGTCGTCGATCGGCACCCGCCAGGTGAGGCGATCCACGGTGAGAAGTCCGGCGCCCAGCTTGCTCGAATCCGCGATGTCACCCGCCGTTCGGCCTCGAGGACGTACCTGCAACGCGTTCGGCATGTGGACGAAGACGCTGGCGACCCGTCCATCGGCTGAAGTTCCGTCCGTCCGCATGCCGTAACGTGTCTCCTCGGCCTTGACATGGACGATACGGGGCCGCGACATCGGGTTGGCCCTTACCGTCGACTCCCAGTGCGTGAAGACAGTGTGCTGCGGGTCGCTGTCGTTGTCCATACGGTTGAAGTAATTGCAGGGCCACACCTCGGGGGGACTGGCTTGCACCACGCTGGGCCGCTCGAAATCGGGGAAACGCCGAAACTCCGGCGGATCCCCGGGTCCGAGATAGGCGAACACGAGCCCCAAGTACTCGCGCGTGGGATAGCTTGCGATCCTGACCTTTGCGGCGAACGATTCGTCCTCGCCCGGCTGCTCGACGCACTGTCCCCGTTTGTCGTATTTCCAGCCGTGGTAGAGGCAGCGGATGCAGTCGCCTTCCACCCAGCCGGTCGAAAGCTGGGTCCCGCGATGGGCACAGCGGAAAGCCACCAGGTGGGCGGCGCCCGCCTCGCCCCGATACAGTGTGAAGCGCTCGTTGAGGATGTGTAGCGGGACGGCTTGGCCGGGTTCCAGATCCTCCGACCGGTAAACCGGCTGCCAGAACAGCCGCAGGTAGCGGCCAGCAGGCGTGTCCGGGCCCGTCCGAGTGAGCAGCTCGTTTTCTTCAGCGGTCAGCATTGGCCTCGAACAACCTCCGTCACTTGTTGTAGACCCACTGTTCGTACGAGCTCTTGAGCGATGACCATCATTTCGCGTCTGCCGGCCGAAATTTGGGCACGACCACATCATCGGACAGCCTCTCAAAACTCACCCTTACCGGCATCCCGATACGGACCCGCTCGACGGGCACGCCGACGACGTTGCTCAGCATGTGCGGTCCCTCGGCCAGCTCGATGATTGCCACCACATAGGGCACCTCATCTTTGAAGGCCGGGTTCAGCGCCTCGCGCACGATTACGAAGCTGTAGACGGTGCCCGCACCCGCTGCCGCCAGCCAGTCATGCTCGGCTGAGAGGCACTCGGGACAGATGGGGCTCGGCGGAAAGCGGGAGGTTGCGCAGGCGCGGCAGCGCTGGACAACCAGTTGCTCCCTGGCGCAGGCGTCCCAGAATGGCTGGCTGTCGCCGTCCACAATGGGCAGCGGTTTGGTTGGCGCAGCCAGCTTCAGTCCGCCACCCTCAATTCGAGGCGCCCAGGAGCAGTGTCGCGTGAATCCCGAGCTCGCCACACTGGCCGCTGACGGCCGCGACTTGCGCTCCCTGGACCTGGCGCTCGCCGGCCTGGTGGCGGATTTGAGTGACGCCCTCCGTGATGTGCAGCATGCCGCCCACGTGCGCCTGCGACAGCAGCCCGCCGTGGGTATTCACCGGCAGCTGGCCGCCGAGCTCGATCCGCCCATCCTCCACGAAGGCCCCACCTTCGCCTTTCCGGCAAAAGCCGTAGTCCTCCAGCGTGACCAGGACCGTATAGGTGAAACAGTCATACAGCTCCGCGAGGTCCACGTCTGCCGGGCCGAGGCCGGCCATGGCGAAGGCGCGGCTAGCGGCTTCTTTGCCGGCAACCGTCGTGAGGCAGGGGCTGTAGGCCGCCTCGCCGAAACGGCAGGCTGTACCCATGCCCAGGACATAGGCCGGGGGGTTGCGCAGCTCCCTGGCGCGCTCGGCACTGGTGACAATGAGGGCTCCGGCGCCATCGGATACCAACGAACAATCCAGGAGATGGAAGGGCTCGGCGATCATACGCGAGCTCTGGTGGTCTTCGATGCTGATTGGCGTGCGCATCTGGGCATTCGGGTTGAGACACGCGTGCCCGCGGCAGGCCACGGCAATAGCGCCAAACTGCTGTGACGTGGTGCCGTACTCGTGCATGTGCCGTTTGGCGGCCAGCCCGTACTCGATAGGCGCCCCGCCGGCCCCAAACGGCATTCGGAAACTCGCGCCGGGCGTACCGAGGCGTCCATGGCTGGGCTGTCCCCTGGAAGACCACTGACTCTCGCCGCTCACGCACAGCACCGTGGAGCACAGGCCGGCTTCGATAGCCGCGACAGCGCTCATCACAGCAGAAGCGGCCGCCGACCCGCCCAAGCTGATGTCGTTGATGTAGTCCGGCTGGATGCCCAGGCGGTCGGCCAGAAAGGCGGCGTAGTTCGGCTGGGGGTCGCGCCGGGGCTGATGGGCGATGATGCCATCGATCGCCTGTTTGGAGAGCCCGGCATCGGCGATAGCGTTCACCGCCGCCTCGAGCCGCAGGCTCAGCGCTGATCGCTCCGGCAGCCTGCCAACCTGCGTCTCGCCGATACCGGCGATGGCGTAGCGCCCGCTAACGCTGGCCAATTGGCGCCTCCCGGCTGCCTGCGTGCCCTGGACCCCCTGTCATTCCGAGCGCAACAAGGAATCCGTGTTCGGGCCTGCTCATAGCGCTGGAATTCTTCCAACTTGGCTGCTGGCTGTCAAATCAGGGTTGGAGGTATATTTGCGCCTCATGAACGACCTCCTGCCGGAACTGACTGATCTCGTTCGGCCCAGCGAGGGGTTGGTGCGCGCCCGTGTCTTCGCCGACCCGGAGATTTACCGCCTCGAAATGGAACGGGTATTCGCCCGCAGCTGGCTGTTCCTAGCGCATGAATCCGAGATCCCGCAGCCGGGCGACTTCGTCACGCGGCGCATGGGCGAGGACCCAGTGATCGTCGTGCGCGGCACTGATGGCCAGGTTCGGGTGCTGCTGAACGTCTGCCGGCACCGCGGCCGGAAGGTCTGTGCTGAGGACGCTGGCAGCGCCAGTCACTTTCGCTGCGGCTATCACGGCTGGACGTACAGCAACGTCGGCCAGCTCACCGGCGTGCCGTTCGCCGAGGCATATCAAGGCAAGCTGGACAAGGACCAGCTCGGCCTGTGCGAAGTGCCCGGCGTGGATACCTATCACGGCCTCATCTTCGCCACCTGGGATCCCACCGCCGGCTCCCTGGCCGACTATCTGGGCGAAATGACGTGGACGCTGGACTTGCTGTTTGGCCGCACTGACGGCGTGGAGGTCGTCGGTCCTCCGCAGCGCTGGGAAACCGACTCCAATTGGAAGCTCGGCGCCGGCAACTTCGCCAGCGATGGCACTCATCTGTTCACCACCCACGCCTTCTCCACGGCGCTGGGCCTGAACCGGCTCGGTCCCAAACCCGGCGCTGGCGGCCCTCCGGTGGGCTACGTCCTGCCGGCCGAGAACGGCCACGGCTGCGTCATCACCTGCTGGCCGCCGACGGTCACCGACAAGCCCTACCTGGCGCTGCCTAGGGAGCTGTGGCCGGAGATCGAGCAGCACCTTACGCCGCACCAGGTCGAGGTCCTCAAGTCAGCCATGATCGCCGTTGGCACCGTGTTTCCCAACACCAGCTTCCTGAACACCTCCTCCCACACATCGGCCGAATGGGGTGGTCCTGAAGGCCAAGCCATCTCGTTTCTCACATTGCGACAATGGCAGCCGAAGGGTCCGGACAAGATGGAGGTCCTATCGTGGTTGTTCGTGGAGAAGAATGCTCCGGAGTCGTGGAAGGAGACGTCGCGGCAGTGCTATCAACGTGTTTTCGGCATGGCGGGCGTGTTCGAGCAGGACGACATGGAGAACTGGGCCCAGATCACCCAGGCTGTGTCCGGGCCCATGGCTAGCCAGCTCGATCTGCATTACGAGATGGGTCTTCAGGCAACGCCGCTGTCGGACTGGGCAGGGCCGGGCGTAGCCTACAGATTCCAGCCACCGTTCGTCGACCTGAACGAGCGCGTGTTCTATGGCCGCTGGCAGCAGCTCATGGCAAGCGGCTGATCAGCCTCGCATCGGGAGCGATACGACGGCTTGACCTCGGGCAGCCTCTGCTCGAGGGTTTTGGACCGAGATCTCCAAGTGCACCAAGCCTCGCCCGTCGCGTATCTCTTTGTTCGTCACCCGAGCTCGGCACGTCAAGGTGTCTCCCGGAATGCTGTTCTTGACCATGCGAAAGGGTCCCAGTTTCCGCAACCAGCCAGCCAGCCCCATCCACCTGCGAAGGGCAATCTCGAACACCATCTCATACCCGCGCGTGTTGAAGATAATGTCGTCCAGGCCGGCGGCACGTGCCGCATCGCGGTTGTGGTGAATTGAGGACCACATGCGATCGACAGCAACGCTCATCACGATGCGCTGGTAGTTCAGCCAAATGCTGTACGGCGGCAGATCGTCGCCTATGACCACCTCTTGGAACAGACGCTGCTGGCTCCAGTCGATCTCGGGATTACCGCCCTCGAGCGTCTGGTCAGGCGCCGGCTCTTGTTCGCGCGGGCTGGCTTGCACCTCTTCCAGCCGCTCTGGCAGCGGGTTGTAGCGATAGCCTGTATGTCGCTGAACAGCGACCAGCTCGCCGGTCACCTTCCATAAGCGTGTCTCAGTCGTCAAAAACACACCCTCGCCCAAACGAGTTCGCTTCGGCGTGATTTCGACAAGCTTCGCGGTCCCGCGGAGGCGATCGCCTGGGTACAGTGGCTCGAGATTCTCCACTTCGCTGGAGGCATTGAAGCCCTTCGAGAACGGGCCGGGGATGTCTGCTCGAACCGTGCCGTTCTTCTCGGGCAAGCCTGGCGCAAAAATCGACGGCTGGCCCGGGGCCCAATACGCCGGCATGGCCCACAGCGGCGTGATGGCGGCAGGCGCGATTATGGTGCGATAGCCATGCGCCCGGGCTACGTCCTCGTCATAGTGCAGAGGGCAGTCAAAGCAGAACACCTCGAGCTTCCGCCGGATGTCGCTGCGCGTGACCTCGTCCACGCCTTCGAAGCTCGTCTCCCGTCCCAGCCATTTCTCAGTCTCTTCCAGGGACACGCTCTCAGCGCCCACTTCCCGTTTACAGCCGGTAGAATCGGGCAGCGTTCTCTCCCACAAGCTTGCGCTTCACCGGCTCGGAGACGTCGTCCCGGCTGAGGATCTTGTCGACGAACGTCTCGTCGGCGGAGGGGTCGCCGTGCGGATAGTCGGATGACAGCATCAGCCCATCCTCGCCCAGGTGGTGAACCAGGTACGGCAGGTCCTCTTCCGGCTCACAGGCCACGAAGGCTCGCCCCTCCCGGAACCAATCGACCGGGTCGCGATACAGCTCGGGATCGATCGAGGCCCCACCCAGGGGCTCTCGCTTGCCGGTGCGAATGACCGTCGGCGGCTTGTACCGGCGGCGCAGCTGGTTGATGGTGTAGGGCACCCACTCGGAGCCACTCTCGATAAAACCGACCTTCAGTTTGGGAAAGCGGCTCAGCAGCCCGTGCGACATGATGTAGGTGAAGCCCCAGATGACCGGGATGGTGGCCGAGCAGAAGAAGGCGTTGCTGTCGGTGAACAGCTCGGTGACTTTGGGCGCACCCCAACCCAGATGGATGCACAGCGGGAGATCCTCGTCATCCATGGCCTGGTAGATGGGGAAGAAGGAGGGATCACTGAGCTGGCGGTCCCAGACGACGCCCATGCTGAACACGCCCGCCGCACCAAGCTCACTCGCGCGCTTTACCTCGCGCACTCCTGCCTCGGCGTCGCGGAAGGGCACCAGGGCTACCCAGCGCACTCGCCCGCCAGACTTCTCACCGGCAGCGGCCATCCAGTTGTTGTAGGCTCGGAATAACGCTGCCTCCAGCTCTACATCTTCGGCGGCAGCGGCCAGAAACATGGTCGGATAGACCACTTGCTGATGGACCTTGAAGTGATCCAAGCCGGCCAGCCGCGCGTCTACGTCTTCGAGGGTCTGATCGCCTTGGCTGGCCGTACTTCGATGCGACAGCTCGGAGCCAGGCAGGAAGAACGTCGTGCGGCCGGCCGGCCCCCGCCCGCCGATGTTGGGAAGCACCTTGCCCTCGATCAGCCATACTCGGTTGGAGGGTCCCCACTCGGTATCGAGCGGCAGTTGCAGGGGGATGGGCCTGCGCTTGCAGAACGCCGGTTCGACGTCGGCGAACATCGCCTCCGACTCGATGATGTGGCCATCAGCATCGATTACGTTCATTCTGTAGCTCCCTTTCTCGTTGCGTCCATGTCGGGCCTAGGCCCTCAGCTCATGCTTGACCCACCATCCACAAGCAGCGTCTGTCCGGTGATGAAAGCGCTCTCGTCGGAGCAGAAGAAAATCACTGTGCCCACGAGGTCTTGGGGCTCTTGGATGCGCTTGAGGCAGCGCATCCCGGCAAGGTTGCGATGCCGCGCCACAAACGCCTCGTCGGCGTCCTCAATGCTCAGCGTCAAGCCAGGCGCAATCGCATTCACCCTGACGTTGTAGTCGCCCAACTCGCGCGCCATTACGCGCGTAAGACCGATGACACCGGCCTTGGATGTTACGTAATGGGCGAAGTTAGGCGTCCCCGCGTGGACTGTGCCCCAGCTGATGTTGACGATGCTGCCGCTGCGCTGTTCGCGCATGTGCTCCGCCACCGCGCGAGCGCACAGGAAGACGCCCCGCAGGTTTACCGCCATGACCTGATCCCATTCCTCGACCGACAGCTCCCAGAATGGCGCGCGGCGAACGGCTGGCCGCTGGAACATGGCGGCGTTGTTGA
>DATGVV010000816.1:0-4693 GCA_035299885.1 Chloroflexota bacterium
AACCACTCATCATTGACTCCCGCTCCAGGGACGATGCCCTCCAGCGGCACGTACGCCTCGGCATTGCGGACCTCAGCCACGACCACCGTGTGGGTTGGCGTGTCGACGTCGGCCAGCACCTCGAACTCCATGTAGCCGAGGCAATCCTTCAGGACGGGACTACCGGTCAGGCCGATCTTGTAGTCCAGGCTGGCGAACTTGTCGACGTTGCGGCTGGATTGGTAGGCGAAATGCACCGCCAGCTGGATTTGGTCAGGGCGCAGCACGTGCAGCGCAAAGACCCGGCTGGCCATGACCACCTCATGCGTGTAATCGTGCTTGGTGACGCACACTACCACCTTGACCGGCTGGCTGCGATACAGGCTCAACGCCGAGATGACCAGCGAGCCGCTGAGCTCGCCATCCCGATGTGAGGTCATGATCCACAGCGGCTTGTAGATGGCGTTGGCCAGCTTGTCGGCTACCTGGTGGTGGGCGACATTCAGCATCCCCTGCGCCCTACTTCTCGGGCTTCCAGGTGGAAGCCTTCAATTCCTGGTAGACGTCCTTGATCACGCTGTAGTCGTACATCTTGTCGGGCTGTGGGACCTTATCCTTGGGCAGGCTGAGCAGCTGGGCGCGCACGGCGGCGTCACGCTGCTGGTCATCGACCGGCGCCCATCCTTCGGCGGTCATGGTCTTGAGTGTCGCGTCATAGTCGATCTCGTTCGTATCCGCCGGCAGGCCGTCGTACTTGCCCAGGATGGCGATAGTCTCGGCCTTGAACGCCCTGTAATACTCGCGCCCTTTGGCGGTGGCCCGCAGCAAGCGCTTGGTCAGGTCGCGCTGCTGATCGAGCTGCTTGGCGCTGGTGGCCAGGCCAGTGTACAGTACCTTGCCTGTGCTGTAATCGCCCAACAGCCTGCCCTTAAAACCGGCCTTCTGCAGCTCGTGGGCATTGCCCGGGCTGATGACGGCCGCCGGCACAGAGCCGCCTTGGAGCGCCGCCAGGGGCGCGCTCCCCGGACCGAGCGCCGTGTAAGCCACGAAATCGGGATCGACGCCCTGCGACTGCAGGAAGACCCGGGTAGACACTTCGTTTGAATCCCCACGGGTGGCAAGACCAATCGTCTTACCTTTGAGGTCTGCCGCGGACTGGATGTCAGCCCGCGCCCACAGCTGCTGGGTCGACGCGCCCGTGTTGGTGTACACGATCCGCAGGGATGCGCCCTTGATGATGGCGCTTAGCGCCGAGTCCGAGGATGTGCTGTACGGCAAATCCCCGGACATCAAGGCTGGCGTCGCCACGCCCCCGCCGGCGTCCACAACGTCCAGCTCAATGCCTTCCTGCGCGTAGTAGCCCTTTTCGATGGCGATGAAGTGCGGAGCGTAGATGGCTGCTTTGGCGGCGAACGAGACCTTAACTCTCTCCAGCGGCTTGCTTGCGCCGGCTGCCGGCGAACCAGGGCTCGAAGGCTTGCTTGCTAGGGCACCGGCGGCACTCGACGCCGGTTTGGAAGGCGCCGGTTCGCTTGGCGCAGCGGGAGATTGGCCACACGCAGCCAGGCTTAGCGCCAGGAGGACCGCCAGCCCGCCGCTGGCCCTCACGGCTGCCACGCCTACTTCTTCCAGTCCGGGGCGACCAGCACCCGAGTCGTCGGTTCGAACCGGCTCTCGAAGGCATGCTTCGTGGGATCGACCATCAGCTTCCAGGGCTTGCGGCTGTACAGCACCAGGCGCAGGAAGCCTTCGCCACCGACCACGTGATGCGCAATGCCGGCCGGCACGTGGTTCATCTCGCCCGGTCTGAGGTGCACCGCGCCGAACTCGCTCTCGTTCTCCGAGTCGCCTCGAAACTGCAGCCACATCTCGTCGTTGTCCAGGCCGCGATGGAAGGCGAACTGCGAGCCCTCGGTGTTGTACACCTCCACGTTGAACACCGAGGATTCCATGATCATCGGCCCTGGCCCGGTCTTGCCAGTCATCCCGGTAAAGAAGTCGAAAGCGCGCAGCTTCTGCAGGCCGCGGCCCTGGCTGGCCACGCCTACCAGGTGCTCATAGTTGCGCTCCACGGTGACGGTGTCGTTTGGCCCGTCGTCCCAGCGGGACAGCTTCTCCAGGACCCGACCTTTTGGCGGCTCGGAACCGTTGCCGACGGGCCAGGTGGACCCGCCGTGGCGGACCACATCGAACTCGGTGTGGCTCACCATCTTGTCCTCGCCCAGGACGATGTTCACTGGCTCGGGCAGCTGGACGAACAGCCGCAGGCTCTGGCCCTTGCCGGTGCTGCGGTGGGCGATGCCGGCCGGGATGAGCAGCAGCTCCGATGGAGTCATCTCCACCTCGCCATATTCGGTCTCCACCGTGGTCTCGCCGGCGAACTGGAACCACAGCTCGTCGTAGTCGCAACCGCGGCGAAAGGCGGGTGCCGGGCCGGACAGGCTCTCGACGCCGATGCGCATGTCCTCGTTTTGCCAAACGACCAGCGACTGGCTGGGCTCGGTCAACATGTCGAACGGGCGGAAATTGGGCGTATTGAGCGGGCTGTCCTTGGCCGAGCCGATCAGCCCCTCAAGGTCGCGCTCGAAAAACGTCCGGTGATCGGGTCGCCCCCAGCGGGTTGAGAACTCTTTGATTGCGGTCATGCTTTCCTCCTTCGCGATTGTCTGCGGTTACCAGATGGTGCCGGAGCCATGGGCCTCGTGCGATACGGGCGCCAGCACGGCGTACGGATCTCCGTATTGGGCTGCCACCTCGAGCACATCGGGGTGGTGCAGCAGTGAGCGGTCGAGCATGCCGCCCTTATCCACGACGAGCCGGTCGTCGATGTACAGCCGGGCGTTGAAGATAGAGCCGTCAACGTGGCGGAAATTGGCGTGCTTGTGCCCCGTGCCCAGTCCGGCCCAGGGCATCTTGCTGATCAGCTCCCAGTGCATGGGATCGGCCGCGCCGTGCTGGGCTGAGGCTTTGGGGTGGTAGCCGAACATGATCTCGACCAGTCGGTTGGACTCAGGCACAGTCTCGAACAGGCGCCGGCACTCCTCGCCCAGCTCGCCGCCCTCGGCTTCTATCACCCAGCTGTCCTTGACCTTCCAGCGCAGCGGTTCGGCCAGCTTCCCCGGCACACCCTGGACGTAGCTGAGGAACAGCTGTCCATTGGCCTGGCCGGAGCCGTTGAAAACTCCGCAACGGCCCCATGGGAAATGGCAGCGACCCGGCGGGTCGCCGGCCCGAAACTGCATGCCATACAGCCGCGTGCCGTCGTACGTCGCGGTCAGGTCTGTGCCCAGCTCGTCCTCGATGTGGACGACCTTACCGACGGACACGACCTCACGCACCTTTTCCGCCAGCTTCCACAGCACCTTGTTGGGGAATTTGGCGTAGTCGCGGGCCAGCAGCCCGGGCGTGCCCTCGAAGTAGATGTGATACGGCTTCAAGCGCTGCTCATGCAGCTGCGTGCCGCTCTCTTCTCGCTTGCGGCCTAACGCTTGATGCGCCGGTGTGAAAGTGATGAACACGGGCCACATCCAGATGACCACGTCGGCTGCCTGCATCGCCTCCAACACCGACTGGGGCACGTGGCCGTAGCGGCTGATGGGCTCCGTGATGAGGTCCATCGGCTGGGCACCGATGGTCTTGAGAGCGGCGCTGATGGCTTCCATGGAGATCGAATCGCTGCGCCGGTCGGCCAGCAGCAGCACTTCGTCGCCGGGGCGGATGGCCGCCGCTTCCATCATGTTCTGGACGCCCTGCATCATGTCCGCGACCTGGTAATTGATCATGTGTTCGCTCCCGCTACACCTCTTGAGCTTGCTGCCAGGGCGCCACTCGCCGTTCCAGCAAGCGCAGCGCCTGGTTGAGGACGATGCCGGTTGCCGCCAGCAGCGTCACCCCGCCGAAAACCTGGGTCGTATCGTACATCGCCCCGCCCTGAAAGATCAGGTAACCCATGCCGGCCGTGGCTGCGTACAGCTCAGCCACCACGACCATGATCAGCACCCGGCCAATGGCCAGCCGCAAGGCAGCGACGATGAACGGAATGGCCGAAGGCAGCACGATCTTGGTCAGCACCTGCCGCTCGGTGGCAGTGAACGCGCGGGCTGTTTCCACCAACCGCGGATCGATGTTGGATACTCCCGCCTCAGTGTTGATGATGATGACAAAGACCGCCCCCAGGAAGATCAGCACGACCTTCGACCACAGCCCAATGCCCAGCCAGATGATCAGCAGTGGCAGAAAGGCCACGTTGGGCGAGGCATACAGGGCCATGATGAACGGCTCCAGCGTGTCGCGCACTGTTTGCATCCGCCCCATGGCCACGCCTATCGGGATGCCGACCAGGATGGCCAGCCCGAAGCCGATAGCCGCCTCCTGTGCGCTAACGCCGATGTGCCGCCAGATGCTCCCGTTAGCGAAACCATGCGCCAGCCAGGCCAGCACCGCGTAAGGACTGCTCAGAAACAGCGGGCTCACCGTGCCGGAGGCAACCAGTCCTTGCCACGCGCTGATGACCACAATGACCGCTACAGCGCGCGTAAGGCCCGTGCGATGATTGCGCCACACGGCGCGGGCCCACCCTCTCTCCTTCGGCTTGACCCAGGTGTAGTCGACTGTCTGCTCAGCCGCCATTGCCCGTGCTTCGCCTACCGTTCCGAATGCCGGCCGCCAGCCATCGACGCTGTATGCACATGATGCGCGCGGCTGCGATGATACA
>DATGVV010000817.1:0-3646 GCA_035299885.1 Chloroflexota bacterium
TACATGGCGGGCAAGCTGCAGGCCGCCTGGCAAGCGCAGCGCCTTTTCGCCGCCGACGCTTCTCACGAGCTGCGGACGCCCCTGACTTCAATCGCCGGCTACATCGACGTGCTGAATAAGGGCGCGAAAGACGATCCGGGCACCCTCGACCACATCCTGGGCGCGATGCGCGACGAGGTCGATCGCATGACTCGCCTGGTGCGCGACCTGGTTTCGCTGGCGAGGCTCGACGCCAACGATCAGCTGCGACTGGAGCGGCTCGATCTGACCAGCCTGGTAGAGGAGGTCTGCCAGCAAACCAGGGCAATGGCTCCGGATCGGGAGATCAACCTGCATGCGGCTGAGGGCGCCTGGGTGGAAGCCGACGCGGACCGTATGCGGCAGGTGCTGCTGAACCTGGCGGACAACGCCATCAAGTACACGCCGCCGCAAGCGCAGGTCGAGTTCGCCGTCCAGCGCTACGACTCTACCGTGCAGGTCTCGGTGGCCGACACCGGGCCCGGTATTTCGCCCAAGGACCGGGAGCACCTGTTCGACCGTTTCTACCGGGCCGAGCAGTCGCGGACACGCGAGAAGGGCGGCGCTGGCCTCGGGCTGGCGATCGCCAAGAAGATCGTGGAGGCCCACCGAGGCAGTATCAGCGTCGACTCGCCGCCGCAAGGCGGCACTGTGTTCTCCGTCCGCTTACCCTTGGCTCGTTGAGATCACCGCACCTCGGTAAACTCGGCGGGAACCCCGAGTGAGCGCGTTCACCTTCGGCCTCCCCGGGACCATCGTCCCCCCTTTCGACAGCATCGCCAAGAACGCCACGCGCAGCGAAGCCGCCGGCGCGGAGGCCATCTGGTTTCCGGACCATCTGATGGGCTTCTGGCCACAGAGCTTGTGGACGCCGGACGTCACGCCGCTGGCCGCGCTGCAGCCCAGCCCGCACGTGTTCTTCGACCCGTTTGTGGCCATGGCCGCCGCCGGGTCCGCGACTTCGACGCTCAAGATCGGCACCGCCGTTACGCAGCCGCTGAGCCGACACCCGGCGCACCTGGCGCAGGCGTTTCTCAGCTTGTCGCACCTGACCCGCGGCCGGGCCATCTTGGGCCTGGGCGCCGGCGAGGCCGAAAACCTGACGCCCTATGGCGTCGGCCAGGAGCGCGCGGCGGCGCGGGTAGCCGAGGCGCTGGACATCATCCGCCTGCTGTGGTCCTCGTCCGAACCGGTGAGCTTCGACGGCGAGTTCTGGCAGCTCCAAGACGCGGTGCTGGGCCTGGGAGCCACGCCCGAGGCGCCGCTGCCGCCGGTCTGGCTGGCCGCCCATAGGCCGCGCATGCTGCGCGTGGCCGGCCGCGCCGCCGACGGCTGGCTGCCGATCAAGATGCCGCCTGCCGTTTACGCCGAGCACCTCGCGATCGTTCGCGCCGCCGCGGTCCAGGCCGGCCGGCCGGCGGAGGCCGTCACGCCCGCCGCGTGGGGGTTCACGGTCATCGCCAAGGATGAACGTGAGGTCGAGCGTCTCGCCGAGCATCCCCTAATCAAGGGCGTGTGCCTCATGTTCGGCGCGGAGTCGTTCGCCCGCCACGGCGCCGAGCATCCGCTGGGCAGCAGCGTCAGCGGCTTCCTGGACTACATCCCCACGCGCCTGTCGCGTGCTGAGGCCTTGGCGGCCGTCGACCGCGTGCCGGCTGAGGTGGTTCGCGATCACCTGTTCGCTGGTACCCCCGACCAGCTGCTAGACCAGCTGCGGGCCCTCGAGGCCGCCGGCATGCGTCACGCCGTGCTGTGGAATATCACCTTCCTGGCGGACGCCAGCCTCGCCGCCAGCTCCTTCCGGCTCCTGGAAGAGCTGATTAAGGCTGCAGCGTGACGCCGGCCGAAGCGCTGCGGCGATACTGGGGCTTCGAGAGCTTCCGGCCGCTGCAAGGCGAGGCCGTGGAGGCCGCCCTGGGCGGACGCGACTGCCTGCTGGTGCTGCCCACGGGCGGCGGCAAGAGCTTGTGCTACCAGACGCCGGCAGCCTGCGGTCGGGGGTTGGTGCTGGTGGTGTCGCCGCTCATCTCGCTGATGGAGGATCAGGTGGCCGCCGCCCGGCAGCTTGGGCTGCGCGCCGCCGCGCTGCACACCCACGTCAAGGACCCGGAACGGCGCAGCGTCAGCGATGCCGCCTGGCGGGGCGATCTGCAGGTGCTGTACGTCAGCCCCGAGCGGCTGGTGATCGGCGAGCTGGTGCCCCGGCTGCTTCGCCACCTGGCGCTCATCGCCATCGATGAGGCCCACTGCGTGTCGCACTGGGGCCACGACTTCCGTCCGGACTACCGCCAGCTGCGCGGCGTGCTCGACCAAGCGCCGGAGGTGCCGCGCATGGCCCTCACCGCGACGGCCACGCCCCAGGTCCAGGACGACGTCTGCGAACAGCTGGGCCTGCGCGAGCCGGTGCGCCTGATCGGCCACGTCGACCGGCCGAACCTGATCTTTCGGGCTCTGCCGCGCCACGAGACGCTGCGCCAAACGCTGGAGGTAATTGGGCGCCATCCGGGCGAGGGCGGCATCGTCTACACGCAGACTCGCAAGGAGGTGGACCAGCTGGCCGACGCGCTGCGGCGCCATGACGTCCGCTGCGCGGCCTACCACGCCGGCCTCCCCGCACCCGAACGCGCCGCCGTTCAGACCGACTTCCTCAACGAACGCACCGACGTGGTGGTGGCGACCATCGCCTTCGGCATGGGCATCGACCGCTCCAACGTGCGTTACGTGGTCCACGCCAACGCACCGAAGTCCATCGAGAACTACCAGCAGGAGGCTGGCCGGGCCGGCCGCGACGGACTGGCGGCCGAATGCGTGCTGCTGTTCAGTGGCGCCGACCTGGTCAAGCATCGGTTCCTGGCCACCAGGGATGGCCCGCTGGCGCCGGAGCGGGAGCGGGTGCTCGAGCGCCAGCTGCGCGAGATCGGCCAGTTCGCCGTGGCGCCGGTCTGCCGTCACCGGCTGCTGACCGAGCACTTCGGGCAGGAATATGCCTCGCCCGAGGAAGGATGCGGGGCTTGCGACGTGTGCCTGGGCGAGACTCAGCAGCTCGAGCCACAGGAGGCGCTGGTCACGGCGCAGAAGATCATCTCGGCGGTATGGCGCACGGGCGGGCGATTCGGCGTGAACCACGTCATCCAGGTGCTGCTGGGCCGCCGCGGCGAGGCCATCCAGCGCCACGGCCACCACGAGCTCAGCGTCTATGGTCTGCTGTCGGGTGAGGGCGAGCTGGCCATCCGCAGCTGGATCGATCAGCTGGTGGTCCAGGGCTACCTCGAGCTGGCCGAGCGGGAGCAGTTCACGTTGCTGGCGATGACGAGCGCCGGGCGCGAGCTGTGCCGGCTGCGCGAGAATCCTCCGGAGGGCGTACGGCTGGGCCGTTATGCACGCCAGCGGGGCCTGTTTGGCCCTGCCGAGCGGCCGCTGATCGAAGGGCGCGGCAGCGAGCTGTTCGAGCGGCTGCGCAGCCTGCGCCGGCTGATCGCCGATGCCCAAGGCGTGCCGCCGTATGTGGTTTTCACCGACCTGACGCTGAGCGAGATGGCGCGGCTGCAGCCTTCGTCACTGGCGGAGATGCTGGCCGTGCGCGGCGTTGGCGACACCAAGCTGTCGCGCTACGGCTCCGCCTTCCTGG
>DATGVV010000818.1:0-3686 GCA_035299885.1 Chloroflexota bacterium
CCACGACGGCCGGCCGGTCTATTGGGTCGAGTCCTTCAAAGAGAAACCGGACGCTGAGCGGGCTCACCACTTCCTGGAGTCCGGCGAGTACTTCTGGAACAGCGGCATGTTCTGCTGGAAGGCCAGCGTGATCCTGCGCGAGATCGAGCGCCTCATGCCCGAGCTGGCCTGCGGCCTCAAAAAGCTGCAAGCTGCCATCGGATCGCCGCACGAACCGACCACCGTTGGTGAGGTCTACCCCACGCTGCCCAAGGACACCATCGATTACGGCGTGCTGGAGAAAGCCGAACGCGTCCTGGTGGTCCCAGCCGACATCGGCTGGAGCGACGTAGGCACCTGGTCCGCGCTGCTGGACGTCCTCGCTCGAGAGCAAGGCGCCAACGTCGCGCTGGCCGGCGGTGAGCTGCTGGCCATCGATACGCGCAACACGCTGGTCTGCGCGCCCCACAAGCTGGTGGCCACGGTCGGCGTCGAGGATCTGGTGATCGTGGACTCTGACACCGCCCTCCTGGTCTGCCACCGCGACCGCGCCGCCGACGTGAAGAAGATCGTTGAGCAGCTCGAAGCCGAGGAACGACATGAGCACCTCTAGTAGGCAGCAGCCATGATCGAGCGCTACTCGCATCCCGAAATGGCCAAAGTGTGGTCTATCGAGAACCGCACCGACCAGTGGCTCAGGGTCGAGCAGCTTGCCTGCCAGGCGCGCTTTGACCGGGGCGAGATCCCGGCGGATGCTAACGAGCTCATCCAGACCAAGGCGCGCTACGACCTCGAGCGCATGGACGAGCTGGAGCGCGTCACCCACCACGATATGGTGGCCTTTGTCCGCTCGATCCAGGAGAGCATTGGCGAGGACGCGGGCCGCTACGTCCACGTCGGCCTGACGTCGACCGATGTCGTCGATACCGGCCTGTCGGTCCAGATCCAGCAAGCCTGCGCCATTCTCAAACGCGACGTCGAGAACCTCCTGGCAACGCTGGAGAAGCTGGCCAAGGAGCACAAGTACACGCCCATCATGGGCCGCAGCCATGGCATGCACGCCGAGCCCACCAGCTTTGGTCTCAAGCTGGCGCTGTGGATCGATGAGATGCGCCGCAACGCCTGCCGTCTCGAACAGGCGCGCGAGACGATGGCCGTCGGCAAGATTTCGGGCGCCGTGGGCACCCACGCCAACGTCGATCCCGAAATCGAGGAGTTCGTGTGCGAGAAGCTCGGCCTGCGCGCCGCGCCAGTCTCGACTCAAACTCTGCAGCGCGATCGCCACGCCCATTTCATGACCACCCTGGCGGTCATGGCCAGCTCGCTGGAGAAGTTCGCTACGGAGATTCGGCATCTGCAGCGGACGGAAGTCGGTGAGGCCGAGGAGCCGTTCGAGGCCGGCCAGACCGGCTCGTCGGCCATGCCTCACAAGCGCAACCCGCGCCTGAGCGAGCGCATCTGCGGCCTCTCACGCGTGTTGCGCGGCTACGCCCTGGCCGCTCTGGAGGACGTAGCCCTGTGGCACGAGCGTGACATCTCGCATTCCTCGACCGAGCGCATCATCATCCCCGACGGCTGCTTGGCCCTGGATTACATGCTGCGAACCATGAACCGCATCCTGTCGGGCCTGGTGGTCCGGCCCGATCGCATGTTGGCCAACCTCAATATGCTCCACGGCGTGGTCAACTCCGAGCGCGTCCTGCACGCGCTGATGGACACCGGCCTGAGCCGGACCGATGCCTACTACCTGGTCCAGAAGGCCGCTCACGAGGCCATGGACCAGGGCGTGAACTTTCGCGAGCGACTGCTGGCCGCCGAGCCCATCCGCGAGCGCTTGAGCGAGGCCCAGCTCGACGATCTGCTCGGCTACGAGTACCACCTCCGGCACGTCGACACCGCCTTCCGGCGGCTTGGCCTCGATTCTTGATTCGCTCCCTCACGAGGGAGCCGTTTTCGCCGGCCGCACCGGCGCCATCCCTCTCCCCGACGGCCGCTTCCTGCTCGTAGAGCCCGGGTCCGCTCGCATCGTCTCCAGCGTCTCCGAGCCGCCGGACAATCGGGTCCCCGCTCCCGACGGGGATCTCCCAGTGCGCCGCCCAAGCTACATGGCTGACCCTTTCCCCTCTCCCGTCGCAACGGAAGAGAGCGAGGGTGAGGGTTCCTGGCGCAAGCGCCTCAACCAAATCTGGCCCCGAAGAAACGACCCCGACGATTACGTCCGCCAAGATCCGTACACCGGCGCGCTTATCCGCGTAGCCCAAGCCCTCCGCAACGCGGCGCCCAAAACCCCTGTCGCCCTGTCCTATCGCCTAACCTTCGGCGACCCGAACGTTCCCGAAGTCGCCTACCAGCTCAAGAAAGCCATCCAAGGCATCGCCGACGCGACCCAGATGTTCCAGCTCCCCGTGGTCGCCGGTGACCTGACCACGCGCGCCGACAAGGATCTCCACCCACAGGTCGAGATGAGCGCTCACACGGCCAACGCGGCCACCTTCTCATCCAGCCAAGCCGGGTGCCAGACGCTTAAGGAGGGCGAGGTCATCGCCCTGGTCGGCCGTATGACGAACGACCTCAGCGGCAGCCTCTATGCCGGCACGAGCGCCACGTTCCCCCCGCCCATCGACCTGATCGCCGAGGGCCGCGTGCTGGAGGTCGTCCAGCAGATCGGCCAAGCCGCGCCGCTCGGTCGCGGCGGACTGCTGGTAACATTGGCCCGGTGCTGCGCTTGTGCTCGGCTTGGAGCCCGCGTAACTCTTCCGGCCGCGTGGCACAGCCTGCCCCCCGCCGCCATCCTCTTTGGCGAGGCGCAATCCCGCTTCCTGGCCTTCCTGCCAGACGACCAAGTGCCCGAGTTGCAGCAGTTCGCCGAACCGCTGCAGGTGCCGGTGGAGACCTTGGGCACGATCGGCGGCCGTGAGCTGACGGTGGAAGGCCTCATTACTGCGAACCTGGAGGAGCTGCACTGATGGAACAGTTGAAGAGCGTGCTGGAACGGTTTCTGGCCATCGAGGGCGTGGCCCTGGCCTGTGTGACCGGCACCGACGGCCTGGTGGTCGAGAGTGTCGGCCGCCCGGAGTTCGACGCCGAAGCCGTCGGCGCGGTGGCCACCAGCGCGCTCGGCGCGGCTCAGGCCCTGGCTGAGGAGGTCACCCACGGGCGTCTGGTGCAGGCCATGGCTGAGTTCGAGAACGGCGTCGTCGTCCTGGAACCCATCGGCGAGCTCGGTGTGCTCCTGGTGCTGACGGAGGACGTCACCAGCATGGGCCGCGTCCGCCTCGTCGCCCGGCGCGAACGCCAATCCCTGGGAAATGCCCTGGCGGCTTGAGAGCCCTTCTCTCCGTTTACGACAAGACCGGCCTCATCGACTTCGCGCGCGGGCTGAGCGGCCTGGGAATCGAGCTTGTGTCCAGCGGCGGTACCGCCGAGGAGCTGCGCCGCGCCGGTTTAACGGTGCGCGAGGTGGCGGAGCTGACCGGCTTCCCGGAGATGCTCGACGGCCGCGTCAAGACCCTGCACCCGGCCATTCACGGCGGAATCCTCGCTCGGCGCGACAAGCAGGACCACCTGGATCAGCTCGAGCAGCACGGCATTGCGCCCATCGACGTCGTCGTGTGCAACCTGTATCCGTTCGCCAGCGAGCCGTCGATCGAGACGATCGACATCGGCGGCGTCGCGCTGCTTCGTGCCGCGGCCAAGAACCACGATGC
>DATGVV010000819.1:0-5405 GCA_035299885.1 Chloroflexota bacterium
TACCGGCTCATCGACTACCAGAACTCCGGCTATGCCCGCCGCTACCTGGACATGGTGGGGGATATGTGGCGCCGCGAGCAGCGGCCCGAGGAGCCGCGGCTGACGCTGACGTACGCCCGCAACCTGGCCACGCTGATGACCTACGAGGATGCCGCGCGAGTGGCCCAGCTCAAGATCCGGCAGTCGCGCTTCGACCGCATCAAAGACGAACGGGGTATCAAGCCGCGGCAGGTGTACGTCCTGCGCGACTATCTGAAGCCGGATGCTTATGAAATCTACGGGCTGTTCCCGGCGCGATTCGTGGACGGGCTGCTGCCGATCTTCCGCAAGCTGTTCGTCGGACGCCAGTGGCACTTGGAGCTGACGCCCAGGACCAACAGCCTGCTGGGCGTACTCACCTTCTGGTTCCTGACGCTGTTCATCCCGCTGCGGCCGTGGTCATACCGCTATCGCGACGAGTGGCGCGGCATCGACGAGTACACCGACCGCGTCCTGCGCTACCTGGACATGGACTTTGAGCTGGCCGTGCTGATGGCTGAGACCGCCGACATGATCAAGGGCTACGGCCATACTCGGCGCAAGACCCGCGACGCCATGCGACGTTATGTCGAGAGCATCGTCCAGCCGCTGGTCGAGGTCGATTCCTCGCCGTTCAAGCTCACGACTGAGACGGCGCGGGCTCTGCGGCAGGTGATCGCCGCCGACGATCCCGGCATCGATCAGGCCGAGGAACGGGCACGGGAGGTGCTCGCCCGAATGCGCGATGAGCCGCCCGAGCAGGTGCTGGCTTATGTGGAAGCTCGCCCCAAAGGCGAGCTGGTAAGCATCCAGCCGGCTACCAAGCCGGCGACACACTAATATGCTGTTCCTCTCCCACCGAGGTGGGAGAGGCTAGGTGAGGGTACCTGAAGCGCAGCCAAGCAATGGGGTTCCCTCACCCTAGCCCTCTCCCGCGGCGGCGGGAGAGGAGATGGCTCATGCTCCTGCTCATTCCGCTAGCGCTCGTGGCGGTAATCGCGGCTAGCTCGCCACAGGCAGCGGCGGTCGTCGTACGGAACACGCCTGAGGTTGGCTGGCTCGCGCGCGTGCTGCCAGCGCCGCCGCTGGTCCGGTCCGTCGAGGCCACGCCGGGCGATGCGAGCCAAACAGGGGCGCTGTATGTGCCGCACGGCCAGGGGCAGTGGCCGGGAGTGCTGCTCGTCAACGGCGCGGAGGTGCCGGGCGGCTGGCGCAGTCCCGAGGTCGAGACCTTTGCCAGGTCGATTGCGGACCTTGGGTTGGCCGTGTACGTGCCCGATCTACCAGGCTTCGAAGGCGGCTCGCTGACGCTGCAGGCCCTCGATGCGCTGAGGCAGGACTTGACCTGGTTCAGCCAGTCGCCGCACGTCAGGGACCGCCGCGTGTCGCTGGTGGGCGTGTGCGTGGGAGGGTCGCTCGGCATCGTGCTGGCGGAGCAGCCGGGCACGAGCCACAACGTGCACAGCGTGGTGGCCATCGATCCGTACTCGAGCATCCGCAACAGCGTCCAGGCCGCGACCACTGGCCAAGCGCCAGGACGGGAGGGCGGACTCCAGTCGTTCCAGATGGAGCCGTGGGTGCGCGCCGCGATGGTCCGCAGCCTGAGCAGCACCATCACCGACCAGCCCTCGCGGGCTGCCGTGCTGCGGGCGCTGGCAGCGAGTCCGGAGGACGACCCGTTGCGGGCGTTCCAAAGTGCGCCGCCAGAGGGCCTGAGCCCGGCGGCAACCGCCTGGTGGCGGCTGCTCGGCAACCGGGATCCGGCCCAATTCGAGGCGCTGTACGCCGCGCAGCCGGCCCAAGTACGCGACGATCTGGAGATGCTGTCGCCAGCCAGCAACATCAGCGAGCTGTCGGTGCCAGTCCTGATCGCCGCGCCGTATCACGATTTCGCCTTTCCGCCGGGCGATGCCGGCGAGCTGCAGCGTGGCAATCCCGAGTACGTGCGGCTCACCCGCACCTCGGCCTTGGACCACGTCACCCCCACCGTCAGCCCCCTGGTGCTGCGCGATTACTGGGAGCTGTGGCGCTTCGCGGCGAGCGGCATCGCGGCCCTCCGCTAGGGCGCTGCGAGCTATACTCCAACAAACCGAAAACGGAGCCGAAAAGAAGTGGGTCCTGGCCCACTTCTTTCGTTCTCAGGGCCTGTCGGGACGTTCAAGGGAGTGCAGCAGATGAATAAAGAATTCCTTGCCCTCATTACACAGGTCGGCCTTGAGAAGGGGGTCTCGACGGAAGTCGTCCTCGAATCACTCAGGTCGGCCCTGGCCGCCGCGTATAAACGCAGCTACGGGGCCGAGGAGCAGGACATTCGCGTCGAGCTGGACCCGAAAACCGCGGGCATCCACGTATTCCGCGCTCGCACGGTCGTCGAAGGCGAGCCCGACGATGCCAACCAGATCGGCCTTGCGGAGGCAAAAGCCATCCGGCCCAAAATCCGCGTCGGAGCGCAGCTGCTGGAGGACGTGACGCCGGAGAACTTCGGGCGCATCGCCGCGCAGACGGCCAAGCAGGTCATCCAACAGCGGATGCGCGATGCGGAACGCGACAAGCTGTACCAGGAATACGCCGGCCGGCAGGGGGATGTGATGTTGGGCACCGTGCAGCGCATCGAGCCTAACCGGGCCATCTTCCTGGACCTGGGGCGCATCGACGTGCAGGCCGTGCTGCCCCCATCGGAGCAGATCCCGACGGAGCACTTCCGGCCCGGCCAGCGCGTGCGCGTGCTTGTGCTGGAGGTGCAGAAGTTGCCGCGCGGGCCGGTGCAGATCATTTGCAGCCGCGCCAACCGTGGCTTCCTGCGGCGGCTGTTCGAGCTGGAGGTGCCTGAGCTCAAGAATGGTGCGGTCGAAGTGAAGGCAATTGCCCGCGAGCCAGGCCAACGGTCCAAGATCGCGGTCCACGCCATCCAGCCGGGGGTGGATGCTCAGGGCTCCTGCATCGGCCAGCGCGGCCAGCGCGTCATGGGCGTGGTAAACGAGCTGAGCGGCGAAAAGATCGACGTGGTCCTGTGGGACCCGGATCCGCCCAAGTTCGTTCAGAATGCGCTCAGCCCGGCCGAGGTGCTGTCCGTGCGCATGGAGGAAGCCGAGAAGACGGCGCAAGTCGTCGTCCCGGACCGGCAGCTGTCGCTGGCGATCGGCAAAGAAGGACAAAACGCCCGGCTGGCGGCTAAACTCACCGGCTGGCGCATCGATATCAAGCCAAAATCAAGAGAAGAAAAACGAGAAGCGGGAGAAGAGCAACGCGAGCTGGTCAGCGAAGAGGCGCCGAGCCTGGCGTGAGGCATGTGCCCGAACGCACCTGCGTCGCCTGCCGGGCCAAGCGGCCCAAGTCCGAGCTGCTGCGGGTGGTGCGCAGGCCAGACCTGACTGATGTGCAACTCGATGAGCACCAGCAGCTGCCCGGACGAGGCGCGTACATGTGCCGAGCCGAGCGCTGCTGGCAAGCCGGCATCAGCCGGCGCGGCATCGATCGCACGCTCCGCCTAAGCGTTCCCGCCGCCGTGCGGCAGAAGCTGCTGCAGGCATTTACCATGGGGGTCAAATAATCAATGGCAAAGAAAACACGCCGGCCGTTTCCAATGCGGCCGCAAAAACCCGGCGCCCGGGCGCTGGCTTTCCAGCGCGCTCAGGATGCCATCGCGGCACGCTCAACAGCCCTGCCCGAGCCCAAACACAACGGGGAGGGCTCATTCGAGCTGCCGCCAGTGGTCACCGTCAAAGAGATGTCCGAGCTGATGAACGTCTCGGCCGTGGACATCATCAAGGCCCTGATGAAGAACGGCGTCATGGCCACCATCAACAACCAGCTCGACTATGAGACGGCCGCCATTGTGGCCGGCGACCTCGGCTACGAGACCGTCCCCGCCCGCCTGGAAGAGGAGGAAGAGGCCGGCCCAGATGGCGCCAGCGCCGCGGGCGTTCGCCGGCGCAACTTCCTGGAGGGCGAAGAGGAGGCCAACCTGGCGCCGCGGCCACCGGTGGTCACGATCATGGGCCACGTCGACCACGGCAAGACGTCGCTGCTGGACGCTATCCGCCAGACGCGCGTAGCGGCTGGCGAAGCGGGCGGCATCACCCAGCACATTGGCGCCTACCAGGTCGACTACAAGGACCAGAAGATCACGTTCATCGACACGCCGGGCCACGAGGCGTTTACCGCTATGCGCGCCCGCGGCGCCATGGTGACGGATATCGCCATCATCGTGGTTGCGGCGGACGATGGCGTGATGCCGCAGACCGTCGAGGCTATCAACCACGCCAAGGCGGCCGGGGTGCCGATCATCGTCGCCATCAACAAGATCGATCGCGAGCAGGCCGACGTGCCGCGCACCAAGCAGCAGATGATGCAGGCTGGCGTGATCATCACCGAGTTCGGCGGCGAGGTCGAGTTCGTGGAAGTCTCAGCCCGGGAGAAGATCGGGCTGGAGGACCTGCTGGAGACCATCATCGTGGTGGCCGAGGTCCAGGAGCTCAAGGCCAATCCCAACCGTCCGGCGGTTGGCACCATCATCGAGGCCGAGCTGGATCGCAACAAGGGCGTGCTGGCGACGGTCCTGGTGGCTAACGGTACGCTGCACGTCGGTGACAACGTGGTCGTGGCCGCCACCTGGGGCAAGGTCCGGGCCATGTTCGACGACCGCGGCCATCGCATCAGGGAGGCGGGACCGGCGTTCCCCGCCGCAATTCTAGGCATGGTTGACGTGCCCGCGGCCGGGGATCACCTCCAGGCAGTCGAGGACGAGCGTATCGCCCGACAGACGGCCGAGAAGCGCGCCTTTGCCGCCAAGGCCCAGGCCCAAGCCGGCCGCATGCCAACCATGGAGGACGTCCTCGCCGGCATGGGCAGGGGCGGCGTCAAGGAGCTGAACATCATCATCAAGGCCGACGTCCGCGGCTCCGCCGAGGCCGTGCGCCAAACTTTGGAGAGCCTGGCCGGCGACGAGACACGAGTCAAGGTGATCCACGATGCTACCGGCAACATCACTGAGTCGGACGTGAACCTGGCTATCGCTTCCAAAGCAATGGTCGTCGGCTTTAACGTGAAAGCCGACCCCGCGGCTCAGCGCATGGCGGCCGATGAGGGCATCGACATGCGCTTCTACTCGATCATCTACCACCTCAAAGAGGACATCGAGAAGCAGCTCAGCGGCATGCTGGAACCCAAGTTCGAAGAGCGCGTCGAGGGCCACGCCGAGGTGCGGCAGGTGTTCAAGGTGAACAAGAACGACGTCATCGCCGGCTGCTATGTGACCGACGGCCAGATCCTCCGCAACGCGTCGGTGCGCGTGATGCGCGGCGGCAACCCCGTGTTCACCGGTAAGGTGAGCTCGCTGCGGCGCTTTAAGGACGACGTCCGCGAAGTAGCCTCTGGCTACGAGTGCG
>DATGVV010000820.1:0-15169 GCA_035299885.1 Chloroflexota bacterium
CTTCTTCGAGGCATGATCGATGTCGATGCCCACGACGCTGCCCCCGGCGTCTAAATCGACTACGACACCGTCGGCAACTTCCCGCGAGTCGGTGCTCGCCTTGGCAGCGAGCTCGATGTAAAGCGAATCAGTTTCGGGATAATAGTGCAGTTTCATGGCTGGCCTCGGAGTTGTCTTAATCGCTCGAGCGTGAAGTTCCGGTCAGGAAAAGCATTGTGGATTGTTTGCCCGTCAGCAAGGGGTAACGACTCGCAGCGCACGTCCGCCAAGTTCATCAACAAATGCCCAAAACCGAGTGCGGCCGTCTGGTTGGACCTCGCGCCAGATTGCGTTTACGACGCGCTCACACAGGCTCTTGCTGAGGTAGGGTCGTTTGCGGAGGACTTGCTCGTCGAAGTAGCGGGTCGTCTGCACTCGGGTGCCAGCCACGTCCGAATGCTATAGTTCCCCTTCGTGCGCTACGCGGTCATCAAAACGGGCGGCAAGCAGTACACGGTCTCGCCGGGCCAGGTTGTGGAGGTCGAAAAGCTCGACGTCGAGCCTGGCAGTGAGATCGAGCTGAACCAGGTGCTGATGGTCTCCGACGAAGGCGCCGTCAAGACCGGGAAGCCGCTGGTCGAAGGCGCCAAAGTGGTGGCTCGCGTGCTGGCGCAGGACCGCGATCGGAAGATCGTGGTGTTCAAATACAAGCCCAAGAAGCGCTACCGGCGGAAGACTGGCCACCGCCAGTCCATTACCCGGCTTGCCATCCAGGAGATCGCGCTCTAATGGCCCATAAGAAGGGCGGCGGAAGCTCCAAGAACGGCCGCGACAGCCAGCCCAAGATGCTCGGCGTGAAGCTGTACGACGGCCAGGTCGTGCTGCCAGGCGGCATCATCGTTCGCCAGCGCGGCACTAAGATCAAGGCCGGCAACAACGTGGGCTGCGGCCGCGACCACACGCTTTTCGCACTCGTCGCCGGCAAGGTCAAATTCGAGAACTACCGGCGCGACCAGAAGCGCGTCAGCGTTTACGCGAGCGAGTAATTAGGCGTCAGTCGTCAGTCGCTCAACGCCGTACTCGCTGCTTTTTTACTAGCCAGTCATTACTGACGCCTGACGACTCGTCTTACTATTAATCATGTCCCTGGCCGCCTGGACGCGAACGCTCGTCATCTCCGCGACCATCATTCTGCTGGCCATTATCGTCGCGGGCACCATTTGGCTGCTGAGCTGGATCGGCCACATGGTGCTGCTGCTCCTCCTGGCCATCCTCGCAACAGTCGTGCTGATGCCGCTGGTGGACTGGCTGGAGCGGCTGAAACCGGTACCTCGCCCGGTGGCTGTACTGCTGTCCTACCTGTGCGTGCTGATCGTGTTCGGCGGCATCCTTTACCTCGTCATCCCGCCGCTGGTCGACCAGGCCAATCAGTTAGTCCAGGCGCTGCCCGATATGTACCGCCGGTTCACGGCGCCCGAGTCGGTGGTGATGCAAACCATCGAGCGGCTCGGGATCAACGTCAGCGGCGACAACCTCGGCGCTGAGCTGCAAAGCGTGGCTCGCGCCGTCCTGGCTAACATCGGCGTCGTGGTGCGGGACGTGACCACGATAGCCGTGGGGGTGGTGGTCGTCATGGTCATCTCGTTCTACCTGCTGAACGAGGGCCATGAGTTCAGCGCCCGGCTCAACGCCGCCGTGCCCGAGGAGCACCGCAAGCTGTTCGACTACCTCGAGGACGCCGTCATCAACGCCGTTGCCGGCTACGCTCGCGCGCAGCTCATAGTGGCGTTCATGGTGGGCGTGCTGGCCGGCTTCTCGGCCTGGCTGATTGGCGTGCGGTTTCCGCTGATCATCGGCGTGCTGGCCGGCCTGCTGGAGCTGATTCCGTTCTTCGGCCCGACGCTAGGCGCCATCCCAGCGATCCTGATAGCCGCCTTTCAGGGCTCCTGGCTGAACGTCATCCTGATCGTCGTCGCTTTCGTCGTCATCCAGCAGATCGAGAGCAACATCATTGGCCCGCGGATCATGGCCCACGGCGTCGGCCTGCACCCGCTGGTGGTCATTGTGGCGGTGCTGATTGGCATCGAGGTGGCCGGCGTGTGGGGCGCCCTATTCGCGGTGCCGGGCGCAGCGATCCTGGTGTCCGTAGGCCGGCGGTTGTATGAGATGAATCGAGAACGGCCGCGCAGCATGGCGGCCTAGGGGCTAGGCGACCGCCTGAGGCGACCTAACAGGGCTGGCGACGGGCTGGCCAGAAGCGCCATTGGCCGCGCCGGCAGGTTGAGGAGCCGCGCCGTTCCGCGCTGCCTCCGGTCTGGGAGCTTGCGTGCCTGCGGGCTGCCTCTGGAGTGCCTTGCTGGGAGAGACAATCATCGTCAGCGCTCGGCCTTCCATTTGCGCCGGTTTCTCAATATTGGCGTAGGCCTTGATGTCATCGGCCACGAGGTTGAGGACGTTGCGGGCCAGCTCGGGATGGGCCATCTCGCGGCCGCGAAAGCGGACGGTGACCTTCACCTTGTCGCCATCTTCTAGGAAATGCTGGATCTGGCGAGTCTTGAACAGGCGATCGTGGCTGTTCACATTGGGCCGCAGCCAGATCTCCTTGAGGACGAGCTGCTTCTGGCTCTCGCGGGCTTCACGCTCGCGCTTCGTCTGCTCGTATTTGAAGCGGCCGTAGTCCAGCAGCTTGCACACGGGGGGATTGGCGGTGGGGGCAACCTCTATGAGATCGAGATTGCGACTCTGGGCGAGGTCCAGGGCGTCTTCAATGCGCAGGACGCCAAGCTGTGCACCGTGGTCGTCGATCAAGCGCACTTCGCGGACCTTGATCTTGTCGTTCGTGCGAAGCTCTTTGCTTATGTGCTGCTACTCCTAACGGCCGAGTGTCGAGTAGGCGATTTCCGCCAAAATATCACACGGTTATAGCGAAATCAATGCCTACCACGCTGCTTCCCAGCACACGTCATACCGCTGGCGGAAGTGACGCTGGCGGTGGCACACGGCTTGCGTTCGAACTTCGCAAAAGGAGGTAAGCAGTCATGGGTCAAGTCAACGTCAACCCTCCGGGCGGAGGCCCTTATTACGGTAGTGACGGCGGCGCCGCGGGTGTGAACCTGCTGGCAGTTGTGCTAGTCATCGCGGTCCTCATTGCCATCGCGGTCGTCGCCTGGGGAGCTACCGCCGGCCACTGGTTCGGCAGCGCCACCACGACGAATAATCCGGGTGGCACCACGATCAACATCTCCGCGCCCGCCCGCACGGCTCCGTCGCCCATTACCTCACCTGCTCCCAGCAGGTAAGCAGCAAGCCGTCAGCGTTCAGCCGTCGGCTGTCAGTATTTGACCTGGCAGCTGACGGCTGATTGCTGTTAACTTTACTCCGCCGGTTCGATGGTGACCGTCAGCTTGTAGCCTTCTAACCGTTCGCGGTAGAGCTCCGCCTGCTCTTTGCGGCAGGTGGCCACAATGGCGTTGCCGTTGTTGTGAACGATGTCAGCCAGCTCATAGCCGCGCTTCAGCGAGACGCCGATGACGCGGTTCAGCGCGCGCGCCACATCCTCGAACGTATGTACGTCGTCGTTGTGCAAGATGACGTTGTATGGCGGCAGCAGCTTGTTGAGCAGCTCCTCGTCGAACTGCAGGTCAGGAACTGTCGTCGTCTCAGCCGGCATATCTCGATTGTGCCGTGAATGACGCCAGAGTCAAGAGGACTATGGCGTTCAACAGGGGTGCTGCAGTGGCGTAGCCGTGCTCGTCTAGCGAGCGATCGATGGCGGCCCAGTCGAGCAGCGCGATGCGTCCCCCGATGCTCATAGGATCGGGATAGCCACCGCCAGGCCGATGGCGATCAGCAGCAAGATCACCCATCCTCCCGCGGCGACGGCCTTATCGGACGAGTTGAGCACCGGGATGCGCTGGCGAACGCACCAGGCGTCGGCGGCGATCAGCGCGAGGGCGATCAGCTCCAGGCCCTGGAATACCGTGACCAGCAGGCCCTCCAGTAAGCCGCCGAGCAGCAGCGCCACGGAGATGGCGCACAGCGGAATGCCGAGTGCCGGCTTCCACCAGGGCTTGTTCCAGCCTGGCGGCAGGCGGAAGGGCCTGTCGGCTATGCGGTGACCCGTATCCCCTTGGTGTGAATGGCCTTTTGCCCGCGATAATGCTGGGTCATTTTCTCGTTTGAGTTGGCCACTCGCTGGAGCGCTGCCGGTAGATCGGCCAGCTGCTGCCGTGGCAGCACGCCCAGCAGCCGGTCCTGCGCCACCTCGGTGAACACCCGCATGCCCATGCAGCCAAGCGATTGCGTGGCCGACCCCCGCTGGATGGCGGCTGGGATCGCCGCGCACGACGGCCGGCCGAAGGTCGGAATACCGGGCTGGTCCGTCCAACGGGCCGCTCCGGTGGCCTCGTGCAGCAGCATCGACTGATACGGTGTGAGCCACACCAGCGCGGCGTCCGGCGCTTCGTCGAAGTCGCCGAGCGGGCCATATACGATGCCGGTCTTAGCGTTGCCGTCGGTAGGCACGTACGGCACCTCGGCCGCGTCGAAGTATTCGTTCTCGCCCATCTGGCCGATGAGCGCCATCAGCTCGGGCTCCTTTTCCTTGGGCATGGGCAGGCCCATCGTGTAGGTGCCGATGAGGCAGTTGAAGTGCGCTGGGGCATCGGCAAACAGCAGCCCTTGCTCGGCGCGGCGCCAGAAGGTGCAGGCCGACGGCACCTCGCCTTCGAACCGCGCCACTCCGGCTGGCGCCTCCTCGACGAAGCGTAGGCCAACGGGCGGCGTATCGAGGCTGAGAGAGCTGACGAGCAGGTCAGACAGCTCTTTGCAGGAGGTCATTGCTGCGACACTGTACCATCCCTGCCATGGCAGAACGACGATCCATCGAGATTCCCGGACTGGCACACGGCGTCCCGATACCCAATGGCTGCCGCGTGGGCAACGTGGTGTTCTCCTCGGGTATCGCGGGCCGGGACACCGCCACCGGCGAGGTCCCCACCGACCCCGACGTGCAGGCCGCGGCCATGTTCAAGAACGTGCGCACGTTCATGGAGAACGCGGGCGGCAGCCCCGACGACATCGGCTACATGAAGGTCTACCTGGCAGATGAGAAATACCGCGATCCGGTCAACAAGGAATGGGTGAAGATGTTTCCGGACGAGCACAGCCGGCCGGCCCGGCACGCCCTGCCGGCGGCCATCCGCGGCGGCTTTTTCTTCCAAGTGGAGATTATCGCCGTCTTGTAGCGGTCCCAATCTCGTGGCTCGAGGTGCCCATCAGCCTTCCGGCAATCGGTTAAAGTCTGGCCATGCTCAGACTGCTTCAGCCCGGCGGCGCGCTGCTGATCCTCGGCGCTGTGGCGCTCGCGTCCTGCGGCGAATCGGCCGCGCCTGCGCCCGCCGAGACCGTAATGGCCTTCACGCCCTCCTCCGATCCCAACGCACTGCTGACCAACGCCACGCCGATCACCGACTATGTATCCAAAGCTTCCGGCCTGCAAGTCAAGCCCTTCATCACGACCGATTACACCGCCACGATCGAGGCCATGACGTCCAAGAAGGTGGACGTGGCCTGGCTGGCGCCCACGGCGTACGTGTTCGCCCACGACCAGAATGGCGCCGAGGTGGTGTTCAAGGCGCTCCGCAAGAATGCCAAGAGCGGCGCTCTGGAGGATTCGTACCTCGGCACGATCCTGGTCCAAGCCAGCTCGCCCATCAAGGACTTGAAAGACCTCAAAGGTAAGAAGTTCGCCTTTGTCGACCCGGTGTCGACCAGCGGCTACATCTATCCATCCGCGCTGCTGTTGAAGAACGGCATCGATCCCAAGAAGGACCTGACCGCCACCTTCGCCGGCGGCCACGACTCGGCCGCCCTGGCGGTCTACCAGGGCAACGCCGACGCAGCGGCCACATTCGAGGATGCCCCGGCCCAGCTGCTCAAGAGCCGCTTTCCTGACGTCGATGAGAAGCTCCGTGTCCTGGCCAAGACCGATCCCATTCCCAACGACACGATCGCTTTTCGCAAGGACCTCGATCCGGCCGTGGCGGGCAAGATCAAGTCTGCCCTCAAGCAAATGGCCGACGATGCCGGCGCTGCGCGGGTGGATCCGAAGACCAACCAGCCCGTGCGGCTCATCCAGATCTACCGCTGGGACGGCATGGCCGACGCCAAGGACAGCGACTACCAGCCAATCCGCGACGTCGCTAAGGGACTCGGCATCCCGCTGAAGGACCTCGCCCCCAAATAAGCACGGCAGCCATCGAGGCTCGGTCGATTGGGAAAGTCTTCGGCGGCTCCGTCGTTGCGCTGAAGGACATCAGCCTCAGCGTCCCGCCAGGTCAAATGCTGGCCATCATCGGACTGTCCGGCGCGGGCAAATCGACGTTCCTGCGCTGCGTGAACCGCCTCGTGGAGCCAACCTCGGGCATCATGCTCGTGGAGGGACGCAACGTGGTCCGGGCCGATTTCAGGCAGCTGCGTCAGGGTATCGGCATGATTTTCCAGCAGTTCAACCTGGTGAAGCGCCTGAGCGTCCTGAAGAACGTGCTCACCGGCCGGCTGGCGTGCGTGCCGGTGGCCGCCAGCTGGTTCCACCGCTTCTCGCCTGAGGACGTGGACATTGCGTTCGATTGTCTGCAGCGCGTCGGCATCGAGGACAAAGCCTACGATCGGGCCGACAACCTGTCCGGCGGCCAGCAGCAGCGCGTGGCAATCGCTCGGGCGCTGGCCCAGCGCCCCCGCATCATGCTCGCCGACGAGCCGGTAGCCAGCCTCGATCCTGAGACCTCACGAGTGGTGCTTGGCTACCTGCGCCAGATCAACCAGGACGACGGCATCACAACGATCGTGAACCTGCACCAGCTCGAATACGCGCGCGAGTACGCCGATCGCATCATCGGTTTCCGCCACGGCCAGGTGGTCTTCGATGGCGCGCCCGGCGAGGTCAATGAGGATGTCTACCAAACGATCTACGTCGCCTGAGCGCGCTGCCATCCTGTGGCCCCTGGGGCTGGCGGGCGCGGCGGCGCTGCTGGTGCTCGTTGCACATAACACCGAGTTCAACATCCCCGCGCTGGTGGCCGGGATGCCGCGCTTTTGGGCCATCTTCTCCTCGCTGGTGCAACCGGACCTGGCCATCATGCCCGAGGTCCTCACGCGCGCCGGCGAGACCCTCCAGATATCGTTGCTGAGCGTCGCCATGGGCGCGGTAGTGGCCTTTCCGGTCTCTTTCCTGGCGGCCCGCAACCTAATGGCGGGCAACCCGCTCACCGGCGCTGTCTACTACGTCTGCCGGACGCTTATCAACCTGATCCGATCGATCCCGGACCTGTTCTGGGCGCTGGTGTTCGTGGCCTCAGTGGGGCTGGGGCCGTTCCCAGGTGTGCTGGCGCTCACGATGTTTGGTTTCGGCATGCTGGGCAAGCTGTACTCGGAAGCGATCGAGGCCATCGATCCCGGCCCGCTGGAGGCAATCACCGCCACCGGAGCGTCGCGCTCTCAGGTGGTGGTGTATGGAGTGGTGCCGCAGATCGTGCCCTACTTTGTGGCCCACACGCTGTACGCCTGGGAGATCAACGTCCGCGTGGCCACCGTGGTCGGCATGGTCGGCGCCGGCGGGCTTGGTTTCCTGCTGCGAACCTACATGAGCTACTTCCAGTATCGGGCGGCCGCCACGGTCATCCTGGTGACCATGATCATGGTGATGGTCATCGACTTCGGCAGCGCCCGCATTCGCGAGCGCATCATCTAGGAACTGGCACAGCTAACCCCCACAAAATAAGAAAGGGGCGGGCACTCGCCCGCCCCTTCTTCATGCGTACTTTCAGCTGCCCTTGACCACCTGCCAGTTGCCGCCAAAGCCCTTGGAATTCTGGCCTTTGGCGTCGCCCGACTGGGTGTCCATGATGAAGTAATACAGCGGCAAGTCGTTCAGCGTCACCTGCTTGACGTTGTTCGCGTCGGCGCGGGTGATGAGCGCGAACTTGCCAGTCAGGCCGGGCACCGCCTGGGGCACATCCGCGCTTAGAACGGGGGGCCAGGCGCCAAGGCAGGCACCGGTGCACTTGCTGGGGTCTTTCGCCGCGGGCGTGGTTGCCTCGTCGAAGGTGTAGATCGTCTTGCCTTTGTCGTCGGCCAGGATCTTACCTAGTGTGGCATTGTCCATCAGCTTGAGCATGACCGTGGTCGTCGCGGGCACCAGGCTCGGCGCCGGCTTGGCCGCTGCTGACCCGCTGGCGGCGCCGCTGGCCGCTGGCGCGCTGGCGGCGGGTTTGGCCGATGCGGATGCCGCCGCGCTGGCCGCCGGTTTTGCCGAAGCAGCAGCCGACGCCGCGGCGCTGGCCGCCGGTTTGGGCGCCGCCGAGCTGGCGGCCGGGCTAGGCGAGGCGGCTCCTCCACCACCGCAGGCGGCGAGCGTAGCCGCCAGGATCAAGCTTCCAAATAGGGTTCGATGGGATCTCACGAAATGATGTCCTCCTTACTGAGTGCTTCCTTAATGTAGCCTCTTTGCTAATGTAGCCTCTTTGCTGAAATGTCGGCGGCAGGTTACTTCGAGCCCGCGATAAACAACGCGCCGCCGAGCAGCGCAGTGTTCTTGAGGAAGTGAGTCAGGTGCTGCTCGCGCTGGGACTCTTCCATCTCCCAGAAGGGATGGCCGATGTAGGTGACCAGTGGCAGCTCGAGCGCCAGGATCAACGCCGAAAGCCGCCGCAGCGGCTCGATTTGCAGCCCCACTGCCGCTGCCTGCATGGCCCAGCCGGCGGCTTGCACCACCTCTGGCGTGGCCGGCACTCCAGCCTTTTGCGCCCGTTCGGCATACATTTGGGCGCGTGTGCGTTGGTTGAAGCCGCCCCTCAGGAAAATCGCGCTGAACGCCAGGAGGCCCAATCTTCTGAACATGCATCCAGTATCCCCTGTGCGGGAATGTGGATCTGCCCCTCCGTGGCGGAGCCCAACGCCTCGGTCAGCCCGCGCGCATGCAGCCAGCCGGTGTAGCCGCACAGCAGGGCGTCGGTGCTGTCATGGTCCAGCGGCCCGATATCGGTGCCTAGGAGCCTGCTCAGCCCCGCCTGCATGAAGGCCTTGCCTGCCCGCGTGTGCTTGTTGGGCAGGGGCTTGCCGAACAGTCGGACCTTGCTGGCATAGGGATACACCTCCAGCACGCCGCAGCCGTTGGCGCGCAAAGCGTCCTGCAGCCGCAGCCCGCGATAGACCATGGCCTTGATGATCGACCGCTTGGTGGTGTAGTAGCAGCCGATCCCCAACCGTGATAGCGCCCGTTCGCATTCCCGTCCGCTGCCAGGCTGCTCAGGGCGGCAGTCGCAGGCGTCCTCGAGACAGCACTGGCCGGTTGGCAGCCCTAGCGGCGCGTCGATAGTAACCAGCCGGGCGCCGTAGTCACGAGTGAAGGCCAGGATGTCCTCATCCGTATCGAGCAGCGCCAGCTCGTGGTGGCTCAGGTCTCCAGCCAGCGCGGCAGCCGCCGCGGGCCGTCCGCCGGCGGTGAGATCGAGGCCCAGGATGCTGTCCAACGTTTGTTATCCCCAGCGTATCGAGGAATCTGCTCGCTCAGCTTAGGCCAGTTTCGGCGCTTCTCGGGCGCGGTTCTATAAGCCGGAGGGGCGAAAGAAGCCGGGCACCTCCCAGGGCAGACGGACTTCGCCCGAGAGCTGCTCCGGCAGGAACTGCTCGGGCTCGAACACCTGGCGGCTGAACAGCTCGGCGTCGCGGGCCAGCTCGCCGGCGTTGGCCAGCGTGACTTGGCCGGCTTTGGCCCACGGCACGTCGTGCTTCCACAGCTGGAACACCGTCCGCTGGGTGCGCAGCATCAGCGCATCGCCGGTGTCGGCCACGCCCGACATCGGCAGCCCGAAGCGGCTGATCGGGTCGGGCGCCGAGAAGTAGGCCGCCTTGAGGTCCTTGTTGGCGTCGAGCAGCGCCAGGTGAGCCTTGATCACGTCGTCCCAGCCCCGGCCTTTATCTGCAGCCGTGAAATCGGCCTCCAGCGGGATCTCGCGGTCGGTTGAGAGCCAGCCATCGAGGTTAGCGTCGTGCAGCAGGTCCATGACGTTGCTCAGCTGCGGCTGCTTGGTCACCGGATCCCAGTCGATCACGTAACGCTGAAAAGCTTGGTAGACGTGCTGGGTATCGCTAAGCCGGAATGGGCGCGACACCGGGTAGCCAAGCTCGAGCGGCCCGCCCAGGCTCTTGAAGGCGGTCCACATCTGGACGTCGCCATCGTCCGTCACGCGGAAGCCCCGGCCGCCGCCGCCGCCCTTGCCGTTCGTTTGTGTGTAGAAGTGGCCGTCCTTGACGTCGAAGTCGTACATCACGGCGTTAGCCGAGCGGTAGTCGTGGCGCGAGAGTGGCACGCCCTCGACGCCTTCCAGGCTATCGGACACCTCCTGGAAGCCGATCAGGAAGGATTGGGCGACGTACTGAGTGGGGTTGTTGTTCTGCACCTGGAAGTGCAGGTGCGGGCCGCCGGCCTGGCCGGTCATATCCGAGAGGCCGAGGAATTGGCCCTGCTCCACGCGCTGGCCCAGGCGCACGCGAGCGCCGTCCTTGAGGCCGTGGAGGTAGGCCGCCGAGGTGCCGTCGCCATGATCGATGACGATGTAGTTGTTCCAGTCGGGGCAGGACAGGTCACGGCAGTGCTGGTCCGAGCTCTGCTTGAGCATCCAAGCCGTGCCGGCGCGGGCAGCCGTGATGGGCGAGCCGCTGGGCATGAAGAAGTCCCAGGCGTAGGCGGCTCGGCCCTGGTGCGAATAGCCGCCCTTCACGCCCTGGCCTATCCGCCACACGACTCCGCCAGGAAAGGGCAGATGGTAGATGGGCTGCGGTGCCGCCGCTCGAGCCAGCAGCGTGCCGAAGGGCGTGAACGTTGCCACCGCGCCAAGCGACAGGCCCAGGAACCGGCGGCGCGACAAGCTGGCGGCGGACATTGCCCTGAATTGTAATAGGCGTCGCTGACGGGGACAGTACGCTTACTACGTGGCTGCGCGCGTCGTCGATATCGTCGGTGTGCCCATGGATTTGGGCGCCGACCGGCGCGGCGTGGACATGGGCCCGTACGCCATCCGCTACGCCGGGCTGGAGCGCGATCTCCTGGACTTGGGCTTCAGGGTCAATGACCTGCACAACATTTCGGTGCCCGGTCCGGAGAGCACGGCCGAGGTAGACGCCCAGGCCAAGTACCTGCCGCAGATTGAGGCCGCCTGCCACGCGCTGCGCCACATCGTGTGCCGCAGCACCAAGTCTGGCCATCTGCCGCTTGTCCTCGGCGGCGACCACTCGATCGCCATCGGGAGCATCGCCGGCTTGCTGGACGGCTGGGGCGCGGCCGGGGTGCTGTGGGTAGATGCGCACGCCGACATCAACACGCCGGCGACGAGTCCCAGCGGCAACGTGCATGGCATGCCGCTGGCGGTCATCCTTGGCCAGACTGAGCTGTTCGCCTCACTCGCCTGGGGCGCCAGGCGCGTCGACCCCAAGCGGGTGGTCTTGTTTGGGATTCGGAACCTCGATTCGGGGGAGCGCCAGCTGCTGGCCAAGCTGCCCATCCGTGTGTTCACCATGTCCGAAATCGACGAAGTGGGCGTGAAAGCGGCGGTCGAGGAGGCGATCGACATCCTGCAGGGGCCTGGCGGCATCCACTTATCCGTGGACATGGACGCTATGGACCCGTTGCAGGCGCCGGGCGTGGGCACGCCCTGGCCGGGCGGCCTCACCTATCGCGAGGCGCACCTGGCCATGGAGCTGCTGGCCGCCAGCGGTCAAGTCGGCTCGATCGAGGTGGTGGAAGTCAACCCCATCGCCGACCACGAGAACCAGACCGGCAAGTTCGCCGAGGAGCTTATCCTGTCCGCCCTTGGCCGGAGGATCCTATGACCTCCGAGCGCTTGGAGATGCAGGGCCACATCATCGACTCTGGCGCCCTGATGAAGCTGATGGACACGATCATGGACCTGGGCGGCGAGTTCGAGATTGAGGAGCAGCGCGTCGGGCGCCGTAAGGAGGAGCCAAGCTACGTGCGGTTGCAGGTCAGGGCGCCCAGCGAACGAGTACTAGAGCAGATCCTGCTGTCCTGCCAGGCGCTTGGCGCCAACCCGTTGGACACCAGCGACGTGCGCACTGAGCCGGCCCCGCGAGACGGCGCCCTGCCGGACGGCTTTTACTCCACGACCAATCTTCATACTGAGGTGCGCATAAAGGGCCGCTGGGTGGTAGTGGAGGACCAGGAGATGGACCTTTGCCTGGTGGCCGACCTGGCTGCCGGCAGGGCGCGCTGCGTACCCATGTCGGACGTGCGCAAAGGCGAGGCCGTGGTCGTGGGCCACCACGGCATTCGAGTCACGCCGCTGGAGCGCGCACGCGAGCGCGAGGTGTTCTCCTTCATGCGCTCCGAAGTGTCTTCGGAGCGGCCCAAGCAGCTGGCCATTACCGAGATTGCCGACACCATGCGCCACATCAGGGACGGTGGCGGCAAACTGCTGTTCGTGGTGGGGCCGGCCATCATCCATACCGGCGCCGGCCCGTACCTGGAGGCGCTCATCCGCGATGGCTACGTGCAGGTGCTGTTCGGCGGCAACGCCATCGCCGCCCACGACGTGGAATCGGCCCTCTTCGGCACCTCGCTGGGCATGGACCTGGCCACCGGCCTGACCGTCGAGGGCGGCCACTCACATCACATGCGAGCCCTAAACACTATTCGCCAGGCCGGCTCCATCAAGGCGGCCGTCGAGCAGGGCATCCTGACTCGAGGCGTGATGTACGAATGCATCCGGCATAACGTCGAGATGGTTTTGGCCGGCTCGATTCGGGACGATGGCCCGATGCCTGAGGTCATCACCGACGTGATCGAGGCGCAGCGGCAGATGCGCCGCTGCATTCAGGACAGCGTCGAGATGGCCGTCATGATCTGTACCATGCTGCACTCCATCGCCACCGGCAATCTGCTGCCGGCCAGCGTTAAGACGGTGGTGGTCGACATTAACCCGGCGGTCGTGACCAAGCTGGCCGACCGCGGCAGCATGCAGGTGGCCGGCATTGTGTCCGACGCCGAGCTGTTCCTGTCGTCTTTAGCGCAAGCGCTAAAAACGAGTCGCTAGGCGTCAGGCGTCAGAAGAGCCACTGACGCCTGACGCCTAGTCGTGCTGAAGATCACCGCACAAGTGTGCTGTAGGGCACTGCGCGCTTGCTGTAATAGGCGTAGGCTCGTGGTGCGATGAACACAATGGTTAGCTTGCCGGTGGCAAATTGGGAGTACCGCGAATTCGACATGCCCACGGAGGACTTCGACCGCACCTTCCTCGGTTGGTTACGGGAGGGTTGGGAACTGGTGGGCGTGCACCCTAAGGGCAAAGGCCAGCGCAAGCCGCTGCCGGTCGCTATCGTCCGGCGGGAGCTAGTACCTCCTCCTCAGGCACTGCCACGGCGTTAGCCGGGCGTCTCTTGAACTGCTGCTCGTAGAGCTTGGCGTACAGGCCGCCTTGCGCCAGCAGCTCCTGGTGCGTACCGCGCTCCACCAGCTGGCCGCGATCGATCACCAGGATCACGTCCGCGGCCAAAATCGTGGACAGGCGATGTGCGATGACCAGGCTGGTGCGCCCCCGCAGCAGGGGCTGCAGAGCCGCCTGGATGAGCGCCTCGGAGTGTGAGTCGAGCGACGATGTGGCCTCATCCATGATCAGAATGCGCGGGTCCTTGAGGATCACCCGCGCGATGGCCACGCGCTGCTTCTCCCCGCCCGACAGACGGTAGCCGCGCTCGCCCACGATCGTGTCGTAGCCCTCCGGCAGCGAGGCGATGAAGTCGTGGATGTTGGCTGCCTGGCAGGCGGCCACGATCTCCTGCTCGGTGGCGTCGTCCCGGGCGTACAGCAGGTTCTCGCGCAACGTGGTGTGGAACAGGAACGTCTCCTGCGTGACGACGCCGAGGCAGCGGCGGATCGATTCCAGGCTGAGCTCTCGTAGATCGTGGCCGTCGATCAGCACCCGTCCCGAGGTTGGGTCGTAGAAGCGCGGCACCAGGTAGGTGATGGTCGTCTTGCCGGCCCCGCTGGGGCCTACCAGCGCCGCCAGCTGCCCGGGCTCGACGTCGAAGCTGAGGCCGCGCAGCGCCGGGATGTCGGCCCGGTAGGCGAAGCTGACGTCCTCGAAGGTGATCCGCCCCTGCACCTGCTCCACGGTTCGCGGCCGGGGCGGCTCCTGGATCTCAGGCTGCAGGTCCATGTACTCGAAGATGCGGTTGAACAGCGCCAGCGCCGTCATGAAATCGACGTGCACACTGGCCAGCTGAGCCGCGGGCCCGTACAGCCGTCCCAGCAGCGCGACGAAAGCCACGATTGTGCCGACGGTGAGCGAGCCGCGGATCACCAGCATGCCGCCGACCAGGTAGATCAGCGCCGGGCCGATCGAGCCGATGGTCTGGGTCATCATGAAGAACCAGCGGCCGACCACCGCCCGCCGCATCGAGAGATCGAAGATCTCCTTGTTTTTGGCGCGGAACTTGTCGAGCTGGCTCTTATCGCGCGTGAACGTCTTCATCAGCAGGTAGCCGCTGATGCTCAGCGTCTCCTCCATGAAGGCCGTTAGCTCGGCATAGCGGCGCTGTGTGTCGCGAGAGATGTCGTGCCGGATGCGGCCGACGCGCCGCGTGGGCAGGATGAACAGCGGCAGCACGCCTACTGCCAGCAGCGCCAGCTGCCAGTTTATCTTGAAGACGAGCGCCAGGGTGCTGCCCAGGATGAATATGTTGCTGACAATCGAGATCAGCGAGCCGGTGACGCTGTCCTGCACGCCGCCCACATCGTTGTTGAGGCGGGACATTATCTCGCCGGTCTTGGTGGTGGTGAAGAAGCGCAGCGAGAGGCTGGTCATGTGCTGGTACAGCACGTTGCGCAGGTCCATCATCATGCGCTGGCCCACATAGTTGCTGAAGTAGCTCTGCAGCACGCTGATGAGGCCACCCACCAGCGGGAACCCGACCATGCCCGCCACCAGAAGGAACAGCAGTCGCGTGTCTCCGTGCGGCAGCGCGTCGTCGATCAAGCTGCGAATCATCAGCGGCGGCGCCAACCCAACGGCCGCCGCTGCTGCCAGGCAGACCAGCACGATGCCGCCCTCGCGCCAGTAGGGCACGAGCATGTTCAGGATGCGAGCCAGCATGGCCCGGGTCACCCGTGGCCGCT
>DATGVV010000821.1:0-1842 GCA_035299885.1 Chloroflexota bacterium
TGGCGCCAGTGCCAATTCGAACCCAGACAGCGAGTCGATGACCAGGCGTTGGGCATGGGTGCGCTCGACAGCAGCCTGAATTTCGAGCAGCGCCTCGTCCACCGACAGATCCAGCGGCCGCAGGTAGATCACCTCCAACACCCCCTTGTGCGCCATTGCTCCAGGTCCGGTCCCAGGTTCTTGGCATGCGCCAGGAACTCCTTGGGGTGTTCCTCGAACACGGCGATAACAGCCGGCTCGCCAACGCCCAATCCGGCCGCGACGAACTGGCTGGCCAGGGCGCTCTTGCCCGAGCCAGCCGGGCCAGTGACCAGCATGGAATCCCAGGCTGGGATACCGCCGCCCAACATTTCGTCCAGAGCCGCTACACCGGTCGACAGACGTTTAGCAGGCTGCTGAAAAAGTCCCAATTTGGGGTCCTCCGGCTCTTCCGGTGAGATGGTGGCTCCGGATACCGTTGAGCCATCTCGCACCGAGGTGGAAGGAATGCGCGGAGAGCAGGACCCGCAGGTGAGCATGCTGGCCTTCATCGACATGGAGGCGCGGATTCCGCTGGACCATCCACTGCGCACGATCAAGGACCTTGCCGACGAGTCGTTGGCGGAACTGTCGCCAGTGTTCGACGCCATGTATGCCGAAGTTGGACGCCCGTCGCTGCCGCCCGAGCGCCTGCTGAAGGCCTCGCTGCTGATCAGTCTGTACACGGTCCGCAGCGAGCGGGCCTTCTGTGAACAGTTGGATTACGACCTGCTGTTCCGCTGGTTTCTGGGCATGAACGTGATCGAGCCCAGCTTCGATCCGTCCACCTTCTCCAAGAATCGAGCGCGGCTGCTGGAGCACCGCGTGGCCCAGCAGTTCTTTGATGCAGTGCTGCGTCGTGCCGACGAGCGGGACCTGTTGAGCGACGAGCACTTCACGGTGGACGGTACGCTCATCGAGGCCGCCGCCAGCCTCAAGAGCTTCCGCCCCAAGGGCGAGCCACCGTCTGACGAGCCGCCCGACGATCCTGGCAATCCGACCGTCAATTTCCATGGCCAGAAGCGATCGAACGAAACGCACCAGAGTACGACAGATCCTGAAGCGCGCTTAGCTCGGAAGGGCAAAGGCAAAGAAGCCCATCTGGCGTACACGGGTCATGTGCTGATGGAGAATAGGAACGGGCTGGTAGTCGATTTCGAGGTGACCACGGCCACCGGCACGGCCGAGCGAGAGGCTGCCGTGCGTCTGGTGGACGCGGCCGAGGAGCGAGGCTTCCGCCCCGCGACGCTGGGTGGCGACAAGAACTACGACACCAAGAACTTCGTGGCGGATTTGCGCAAGCGTGACGTCACGCCGCATGTGACCCAGAACACCAGCGGTCGCCGCAGTGCTATTGACGGACGCACTACGCGGCACGCCGGGTATGCCATCAGCCAGCGTATCCGCAAACGGGTGGAGGAGATCTTCGGTTGGATGAAGACCGTCGGTGGCTTCCGGCGCACCCGCTTCGTTGGCCTGGCGCGAACAAGCTTGGCCGGCTACCTGGTCGCCGCCGCCTACAACCTGGTCCGCGTCGCCCGGCTGATGCGGACCGCCGCGGCGAGGTAAGCCGACGAGCCAGGCGCGGCGCTCGACAGCCGCGGCTGGCCACTCCACTTGCTGCCCTGCGGACGGAGCTCGAACCTCCCTCACCTATCCTCTCGCACCTCCTCCACCTCGGAAGCCTCTCTCCGAAGCCTTTCTTCAGCAGCCTGCTAGGCGACGCTTACAAACTGCGCGGGCTTCACAGTGAGGCCGCTTTGGCCTATGAGGATGCGTTGCTATACGCGGACGATCAACGTCTCCGTGCAACATTATTCCTGA
>DATGVV010000822.1:0-2325 GCA_035299885.1 Chloroflexota bacterium
CGATCCGACGAGCCCAGATGCTCGCCGGGCCGGTTGGCGACCGCCCCCTGGGTTTCCCAGGCCATGGCGTCCTGGCTGGGAAAAGTATCCAGCAGGAACTCGCCCTCCTCATCCTTGTGGACGAGCTTGACGACGGGCGGGTCTTCCGGCTGCGGTATTTTCTGCGCGGCCGGTTTCAGGATGACGCAGAAGATCTGCGTGTGGGAGTCGTCAATCGGCAGGCGAAAGTGGATGGCCTCGTCAATGTGCTGGCAGATGCGCAGGATGTTGGGGAACACCAGCGGCGGCATCACGTCGAGCGCGACATGGCCCTCGTCATAGACCTCCAGCTTCATGATGCCCCATTCGCAGACGTCCCAGTAGAAGCCCTTCACGGGCCGATGATAGATGTCACCAGCGTGGCTGCCCCGCAGGCGCATGGTATGGCCATGCAGCCAGAACAGGTGGGCCGGATCGACCGTGTTTTCCATGGGCTGCAGCCAGTTGCAGTCCAGCACGGGGTGCTGCTCGATGTAACGCTCGCCATCTTCGCGGACGAGCACATCCCAGCGCGGCAGCAGCGGCCGCTTGTCCGGCGGACCCATGTACACGAACAAGAGCCCGCCCAGCTTCTCCACGGGGTAGGCTACCTGGCAAATGCGCTCCTTGAAGGCAGGAGAAGACTCGAACGGCTGCTCCAGGCACCGCCCATCGGGCGCGTATTTCCAGCCGTGGTACGCGCAGCGGAGGCCATCCTGCTCCAGGAATCCGTAGTACAGCGAAGTGCCACGGTGAGCGCAGTGCTCGGCCAGACAGCCGTAGCGAAGCCGATCCTCGCCAGGCTCAGCCGGCAGCCGGAAGACGACCACGTCCTCGCCCAGGATGCGGACCCGCTTCTTGGGGTGTTCCTCAGTCAGCTCGCTGGCGATGCATGCCGGCTGCCAGTAGCGGCGCAGCAGGGCGCCCGCCGGTGTGCCGGGGCCGATCTGAGTGAATCGCTCGTTCTCGTTCTTGGTCAGCATCAGTCACTCACCCTCAGCGGCGATGGCACCTGGTGCTCGAGCACGATCTCGCGCCGCTGGCGAGACGACTCGATCATGGCGATGCACGCTTCCAGCGTGGCCCGGCCCCAGTGCACGTTCGGGAAGGCCGGTCCGGCGCCCGTCACCACGTCCACCAGCGCCTGGATCTCGCCGGCCCGCAGCTCACGCTCGGTCATCAGAACCTCCTCACGGCCCTTTTCGGTGTACAGATACAGGCCGTCCGGTGACTGACGGATGTCGCCCCGCTCGCAGCTGACGATCAGCAGCCCGAAGAAGTCCTGCTTGCGGGGCTGGCGCTCGCCGCGATCGAACGCTTCCAACGAGTACTGCGGCAGGTTGTAGAACTCGTCGTTAGGAACCGGCCCGGCGCGCCGCGGCTTCGGCCCCAGCATTTGTTCCTCCGAGCGGATCTGCCCGCCTTCGCCGATGCCCCAGGTGAGCTCACGGACGTCGAAGCTGCCATAGCCGTTGAAGCTGATGAGCGCGGCGGCGCCGTCCTCAAAATCCATGTAGGCAGAGTAATTGCCCTCCACGTCGTAGGCCGGGTGCCATTTCCCGGTGGTCGCCCGCACACTGCGGACGAGACCGCCCGCCAAGTAGCGCACCACGTCCACCTGGTGCGGGCCCTGCCGGTACACCACACCGCCGCCCAGCTTGGGATCGAGCGAATGGATCTCCCACGGCCGCTGCGTCCAGTCGTTGTACATGAGTGTGTTGATCTGAATGACGCGGCCGAGCCGGCCGCTCTGGAGGATCTCACCCATCTTTCGGACGTAGGGACGGTAGATGCGGCTGTGGCCGGGAATGAAGATCACGCCATTGCGCTCGATGGCCTCGACCATGCGATTGGCCTCGGCCATCGAGATGGCCATGGGCTTCTCGCAGATCACGTGCTTGCCGTGGTCGGCGGCGACGATGGTGTGCTCCGCGTGATAGTTGTTCGGCGTAGCCACCCACACGGCATCGACAGGCCCGTGCTTGCACATGTCGGCCAGATTGGTGAACGTCTCCACGCCGAAGTGCTGCTTGAAGCGCTCCAGCTCCTCGGTCCGTACGTCGCACGCAGCCGTGAGCTGAGCGCCCCCGGTAGCGGTGATGCTGCTCAGCACCTGCCTAGCGGCGATCCCAAGGCCGACGATCCCGACGCGGACTGTGTCTGGTGCCAACCGGCTTACCTCCTGCTGGCTTGCTCAGCTCCAGCTCGAATTGGCGGCAGTATACTGCGACATCACGAAATCCGGCCATCGGGAGCCAGCATGCGCCGCCCCACAAGACGAACGGTTCACAACGCAATTGCCAGGCG
>DATGVV010000823.1:0-1761 GCA_035299885.1 Chloroflexota bacterium
CCACCTCTTTGGTGCCGAGCGCCGTGGCGCCGCCGATGATCGGCACTCGCTTGCGAGCTGTCTCGACAGCCGTGGCCACAAGGTCGCGCTTCTCATCCCACAGCAGCGCGGCGCACTCGCCGGTGGTGCCCGCCAGGCCGATGCTGGTCACTCCGCCGGCGATCAGTTTCTCGACCAGGCTGGCGGTCTCATCGAGATCGACGGAATCGGTCGCGTCCCAGCCACCGCCGTTCGGCTTGGTGGGGGTCGAGGGCAGGGCGCATAGGCCGCGGATGTCGTCGCGCGTGAGCATGAGCATTTCTCCTTCGCAGTCGGTGGCAAGCAGCTTAGCCGATCGTGCGGATGGGCTAGAATGCGGCACTTCCAGAGCTCGGAGGCGGCGATGAGACGTTCCCTGGCAGTGTCCTTAGGCGGTCTGCTGTTCCTTGCTGGCTGCGGCGCGAGCGCAGCGCCGCCGCCCCCAACTGCGCCGGCAAGCGCCAAGCCGGTGGGCTCCGACAGGACGCAACCGAGTGGCCGCGTCCGCCTGGCCTACGTCGGTCCGTTCGACAACATGGCGGTTATGTGGGTGGCCAAAGAGATGGGCCTGTTCCAGAAGTACGGCGTGGATGCCGATCTGACGCTCATCCAGGGCAGCCCAATCGCCAGCGCCGCCCTCGTGAGCCACGATGTGGACCTGGTGGAGATGTCCGGGCCCGCTGTCGTCAACTCCGTGGCCCAGGGCGCCGACACGGTGATGATCGCCGGTTTCGAGAATGTGTTCATCTTCACGCTCATGGTCGACCCCAGCATCAAGACCATCGCCGATCTGAAGGGCAAAACGGCGGCCGTCACCCTGGTGGGCTCGGAAGACGACGCGGTGCTGCGCAAGGTGCTCCGCGACAACAAGCTGGAGCCGGATACGGACGTGTATATCACGCCCGTCCGCGACCCCGGCGGCCAGCTCGCGGCATTCAGCAGCAAGCAGGCCAATGCCGTCATGACCGGCGGCGCGAACATCGCCAACCTCAAGAAAGTGGGCGCCGTGCCGCTGGTGGACGTTGGCAAGCTGAGGATTCCCTTCCAGAGCGCTGGGCTGGTCACCACCCGCGCTTACCTGAGTGCGCATCGGCCAGAAGCGCTCGGCGCCATCAAAGCGTCGGTCGACGCCATCCGGCGCATCAAAAGCGATAAGGCCGGCACGCAGACCATCATGGGCAAGTACATGAAGACCGAGGATCGAGACGTTCTCGATGCCAGCTGGGAGGCGGACAACACTTTTATGGAGGACGTTCCGACACCCACACTGGAAGGCTTTCAGGAGATCATGAACGAACGCAAGGTCACCGGCCGTAAGCCGGAAGACTTCGTTGACCTGAGTTTAATGAAAGAGCTAGAGCAGGCGGGCTTCTTTAAGCGCTAGCTCGCCATCTTCTTGCGCTTGCTGGCCACGTAGTCCACCAGGATGTACTCGCCCAGCCGGTCCGGCGTAGCGAAGAAGGCCCGGCCCTTATTGATCTTGGTCATCTGGTTCACGAACGCCGCCAGGTAGTGGCTGCGCTCCAGCATAAAGGTGTTGATCACGATGCGCTCGCGCGTGCAGCGGTGCACCTCGCGCAGCGTCTCCTGGAAGGTGCGGTACGTCGGCGGATAGGAGAACTGCACACGCCCATGGTCGAAGTAGGCCGTCGGCTCGCCGTCGGTGATCATGATGATCTGCTTGTTGCTGCTTTTGTGCCGAGCCAGCATCTGCCTGGCCATCATGAAGCCGTGCTGCATGTT
>DATGVV010000824.1:0-3137 GCA_035299885.1 Chloroflexota bacterium
CTCCCAGCCACTGGGCCGAGGCGCCGGTGGCGATGATCACGGTCTTGGCGTGGTACGTCTGGCCGGCAGCTTCGACCACGAAGGGCGTCTGCTGAAAATCGACCCGATCCACGTCTACGGCCAGCACCTCAGTTCCGAAGCGCTCGGCTTGCTGCTTGAAGACCTCCATCAGGTCTGGGCCCATGATCCCGTCCACGAAGCCGGGATAGTTCTCCACATCCGTCGTGATCATGAGCTGGCCGCCCGATAGGTAGCCGGCCAGGACCAGCGGCTTCAGGTTGGCCCGCGAGGTGTACAGCGCGGCCGTGTAGCCGGCCGGCCCAGAGCCGATAATGATGACTTCTCGAACTTCGTCCGCCATTACTTCACTTTTTATAGCATTTACGTCATGAATAGTGAAATGGGTTCATCACCAATTCTACGTGTGCTGGTTGCGGCGCTCGGTGCCGGCACGGTGGCCTTCGGCATCGCTCCCATCCTGGCGCCTCGCACGTTCGCTGCCATGTTTGGCCTGCCGCATCGCGGCGAACCCGCCGCCGACGTACCCATCCGATCGGTAAGCGTGCGTGACCTGGTCAACGGCATTGGCCTGTTGGCCACGCTCAATAATCCCAATGGCAGCCTGCCCTGGTTGGCGCTCCGCTTCGCCTCGGACACTGGCGATGCCATCGCCTGCTGGGCAGCGGCGGCACATGAGCCGCGCAATCGCCGCCTGAAGATGCTTGGCGTCCTCGCCTGTGGAGCGGCGCTTCTGGACGCTTCATTACTGGCCTGGACCCAAATACAAAGGACCGCCTCCACATCGGAGGCGGTCCTTTGCGCGAAGAGGGAGGGCTCTTAGCTAGCAGACGGTTTAGGGGAGGCCGCTGGGTTGGCGCCGTTCGGCCGGCCGCCGAATCTGCCCGGACCGGGGAACTGGCCGGAGTTGATGCGATCCAGGATCGCTTTCTCCTGGTCAGCCGTCATCCGACCGTTCTGCACGGCCTGATCCAGCTGCGGCTTGACGACGTTCGTAATGGCCGCGGTGACTTTCGAGAGGTCCACGTTCTGCGCCTTGGCGACGTCGGCCAGGCTCCGGCCCTGCCGCAGCTGCGACATCAGGTCGCCGGGCTGCAGGTTCAGTGCCTGAGCGGCCGCGTTCAGCGCCTGGCCGGGGGCGAAGCCGCCGCGCGGTCCGTGTCCCGGGCCACCGTGGCCGAAGCCAAACGGCCCAGCGCCCTGGCCGCTGTCAATTCGCTGATTGGCCTGGTCGGCCTGCTGCTGCGTGATCCGGCCTGCTTTCAGCGCGTCCGCCACCTCATCATGCGCGGCGCCCTTGAAAGCGTTCTGCAGCTGGTCGACGCTGACGTTGAGCCGCTGCGCCAAGTGCTGCAGGAAGCCCTGGCGGTCGAACGCGCCCTTGCCCTGCGCCGAAGCCGCCGCCGCGGGCTTGGCCGATGGTGATGGAGATGCGGACTGCGCCAACGCTGTACCGCCGTAGATGCCGCCGGCGAGCACGGCCGCCGCGGCCCCGCTGCCGATGAGCCAGTTCTTGTTGAGTTGCATGGCTACAGCGTAGGCAGGCTAACTTAACGTTTGCTGAGAGCCGGGTAAATCGAGCGTAAGAACTCCTGCAACCAATGGGACAAGGGCGTTCTTACGACAGCGTTGCTGTCCCCTGGCGTCCGGCAGCTGAGGACTCGCCGAGCACGAACTCCAAGCTGTCCGCAAGCGCGCGGCAGCTGGCCTCGATGATGTTCTCCGAGCTGCCGACCGTCGTCCAGCTGGTGCCATCGGGCTTCTCCGACTCGATCAGCACGCGCACGCGGGCTGCCGTGCCGTGCGAGCCTTCCAGCACGCGTACCTTGTAGTCCGCCAGCGAGATGTCGGCCAGCTCGGGGTAGAAGTTCAGCAGCGCCTTGCGCATGGCCGCGTCCAGCGCGTTCACCGGACCATTGCCCTCGGCCGCCGTATGGAACAGCTCGTCGCCGACCTTGACCTTGACCAAGGCCTCCGACCAGGCGGGATCGCCGTTGCGCCGCTGCGTGTTGGCCGAGAAGGCCACCAGCTCGAATGGCGCTTTGTAGCCCGGCCGTGAGCGGCGCAGCAGCAGCTGGAACGAGGCTTCCGCGCCCTCGAACTGGTAGCCCTGGGCCTCCAGCTCCTTGATCTCCTCCACGACCGCCTGCGCCTGCTCGCGCCCACCGTCCAGGTCGAACCCGTATTCGGCGGCTTTGTAGTGGATGTTGCCGCGGCCCGACAGCTCCGACACCAGCACCCGCTTCTCGTTGCCGACCAGCGCGGGACCGATGTGTTGGTAGGCGTCGTCGCTCTTGAGGATGGCGCTGACGTGAAGTCCCGCCTTGTGGGCGAAGGCGCTGCGGCCCACATAGGCCTGGTGCGAGTCCGGCGTGAGGTTTGCGATCTCGGCCACCGCCCGTGCCACCTCGGTCAGGCTGGCCAGCTGCTCGTCACTCACAATGCGATGCCCCAGCTTGAGCTGCAGGTTGGGCAGGATCGAACACAGGTTGGCGTTGCCGCAGCGTTCGCCGTAGCCATTGATGGTGCCTTGGACGTGCGTGGCCCCGGCCTCCACGGCGGCCAGGCTGTTGGCCACAGCCAGCTCGCAGTCGTTATGGCAGTGGATGCCGATCCGGGTGTGAGGCACGCTAGCCACCGCCTCACGCACGATGTCGTGCACGTCTTGGGGCAGCGTGCCGCCGTTGGTGTCGCACAGAATGATGCAGTCCACTCCCGAAGCCGCCGCCACCCGAAGGCACTGCTTCGAGTATTCCGGGTCGGCTTTGAAGCCATCGAAGAAATGCTCGGCATCGTAGAAGGCGGTGCGGCCCTTGCTCTTGAGATAGGCTACGGACTCGCCCACCATCTCCAGGTTCTCGTCGGGCGTGGTGCCGAGCACGTCGCGCACCTGCCAGGCGGAGCTCTTGCCGACGATGCAGCAGACTGGCGCTCCGGAGTCGATGAGATACGCCAGTGTGGGGTCGTCCTCGGCGGCGCCGTGCGCCCGGCGGGTGCTGCCGAAGGCCACCAGCTTGGCGTACTTCAGCCGCAGACTAGTGCGCGCCAGCTCGAAGAATTCGACGTCTTTGGGGTTCGCGCCCGGCCAGCCGCCCTCGATGTAGTGGATGCCCAGCTGG
>DATGVV010000825.1:0-4728 GCA_035299885.1 Chloroflexota bacterium
GCGTGGAATTCCCCCCAACACACAGGCGAGCACAGCCAGACCGGCCAGGGACATGATGGCCAGCACCGCGATGAGGTACCCGTTGGCCTGGAATGGCGAGCCCAGCAGCACGTCGATCATGCCCAGCACATCGTCTGAGGGGTCGGTCACGGGCGTGTCGACGATCAGCAGCAGGGCGCCGCAGGTGACCAGGATGATGAAGCAGATGGCGGCCTGCACGAACAGCCCCCGCCGGGCGGGCGCCACCGTGAGGTGCTCGCTGGGGGTGGCCTCTTCGGCCACGTCCGTGGCGAACTCGGGCGGCAGCGACAGCTCGTTCAGCGACTCCAGGCCGGTAGTGAGCTGGCGCAGGCTGCTCATCCGACCCCAGCACGCGCTGCAGCGCGTGAGGTGCGCGTCCAGGGCCAAGCGCTCGGCGTCGCCGATGCGCTGGTCTACGTACAGCTGAAGCCGCTCGAAATCCGGATGGTCCATCAACGCTGCGGCTCGTACAGGCGGCGGCGCAGCAGCTCCCGCGCCCGAAAGAGGTGCGTGCGGACGGTGTTCAGTGGCAGCTCCAGGATGGCGGCGATCTCCTCGTAAGTCTTGTCCTGCATGTGGCGCAGGATCACCACGGCGCGGTACTTAGCCGGCAAGCTCAGGATGGCCTGGTGGATACGCAGCCGCTGCTCCTTTTCTTCGTACAAGGAGTCGGGCTGCTTGCCGCGATCGGGCATCTGGAGCGCAAGATCCGGATCGGCGCCGCCCTTGCGCACCCGGCTGGATTGCAGGAAGTTGATGCACAAGTTTGTGGCGATGCGATAGATCCAGGGCGCAAACCGCAGGTTGGGATTGAAGCTCGGCAGCGCGGCATAGCAGCGCAGGAATGCTTCTTGGGTCAGGTCGTAGGCCTCCACGTTGTCGCCAGTCATTCGGTACGCCAAGCTGTAGATCCGATTCTGGTAGCGCCGCACCAGTTCTTCGAAGGCCTCGCCGCGTGTCAGCGCCTCGGTGGCCAGCAGCTCATCTGGCTCCTCGGCTGCTTGCTCGCGGCCCTGCTCTCCACCTGCGAGTACCTCGGCCTGAGCCGGAAAGTTTCGCACCTTGGCCGGCATTGTACGCCCATCGAGAGCCGATTGCTATACTCGCACGCGTTCCCAGGATCCCGCCGAGTTCATCGAGGCGGGATGATTTCCAAGGGGCCTGTAGCTCAGCTGGGAGAGCGCGGCGTTCGCATCGCCGAGGCCAGGGGTTCGAGCCCCCTCAGGTCCACCCTTCCCCGAGTCAGCCCCGTTAGGCGAAACCCTCTGCCTCCAGCTCCTTGCGCAGCCGATCCGCATACACGCGCAGAGCTGGCGTTGGGAGGTCCTCGAACGGGATGAGGCTGAGGCGGCAGGCCATCTCCGGCAGCTGGAAGGCGTGGACCAGGCCGATGATCTGGAGCGGCGCTCCGTCGCGCTTCTCCCGCCAGCGGATGAAGTAGCTGCGGTCCTCCTCCAGCCAGGTGCGATGGGCCGCCTCCAACTGCGGATCGCTGCGGGCGGCCAGGAACACCAGGGACTCGGCCTCCTTGACCGTACGCGGACCCGACAAGTCCAGCAGCGGGGCCCGCTCAGCCACTACTTCGTCAGGATGTTGCGGTGGAAGGGCTCGATCTTGCCCTCGTCGATTTCCCGCAGCCGCTCCTCGCCGAGTGGGTTGCCGAGCATATCGTTGCGCATCCGCACGCGTTGGCGCATCACCTCGCGTACCAGCCGCTTGCATTTCTCCCACTCTTCAGGAGTCTTGACCACGCGCCGCAGGCCCTCCGCGCCGGTCTTCATGTGCTCGACCTCGTCGTCGTAGATGATGCGGAAAGCGGCGGCGAGGCGTTCTTCCAGCTCGCCGCCGGTGGCCTCCATGCCGGCCTTGTACATGCTCGACCCTCCGCCTTCGCTGAACTTGTTCACGAAAGCGCCGAGCTCACCCTCCGTCTGCGCGATGCGAGTCCGCATCTCGGTCAGCTTCTGGTCTTCGGGGGCGGATTCGAGCTCCCTTGGCGGCACCGGCCGGCCCTCCAGGTCGTCCAGGATGTCCGCCAGGGCTGAGTAGTGGTGGAACTCCTCGTACATCTCCTCGGCAACGTGCAGGAACTCGTGGCGCGCCTTTGGGTCGTCCAGTTTGCCGTACAGCTCCAGCAGCTGCTTGAGCGATCGCATGGGGATGCCTTGCGTGTCGCCATCCAGCGTGCCCCAGAACTCCTTCCAGCACTGCGCCCGCAGCCAGCGGATGTGCTCTTCCTTGCTGCGCGGCCGGCTGAAGAAGGTCCGCACAACCTCGTACTCGCCCGCCCAATAGGGGGCGGCAATCGCTACCAGCTCGTCCAGCTTGGCGTCGACGTCGGCAATCGTCCCGGGGTCCCCGCCGAGTTTACCGAGGCGGGGTGAGTCCGTGGCCATGGGCGTAGTATATGGGCGCTGTGACGGCACCACTTCTGCGCCTGGAGAGCGTCTCCAAACGCTATGCCGTCGATGGCGGCTGGCTGCCGGCGGTTGAAGATGTGACGCTGGACGTAGGGCGTGGCGAGTTCGTGTCGGTTATCGGCCCGTCGGGCTGCGGCAAGTCGACGCTGCTGAATATGGTCGCTGGGCTGATTGCGGATTACGAGGGTCGCGCGGAGATCAATGGTGGGCGTGTCAGCGGCCCGCATCCGGCCATCGGCGTCGTGTTCCAGGAGGAGTCCACTTTCGAATGGCGCACGGCCCTGCGCAATGTGTCGTTCGGGCTGGAGATGCAGGGCGCGGCGCGCTCCGAATGGGAGCCCCGCGCCCAGGAGATGCTGCGGCTGGTGGGCCTGAGCGACTTCGCCAACAGCCATCCATCGCAGCTCTCAGGCGGCATGCGGCAGCGAGTGGCCATTGCCCGCGCGTTGGTGCTGCAGCCGGATCTGCTGCTGATGGATGAGCCCTTCGGCGCCCTCGACGAGCAGACGCGCATGCTGCTGGGAGAGGAGCTGCTGCGCATCCAGGCCGAGCTTGGCCAGACGATCCTGTTCGTGACCCACAACATCCAGGAGGCCGTCCACCTGTCTGACCGGGTGGCGGTTATGTCGGCTCGGCCGGGGCGCATCAAGCAGGTGTTCGACATCGGTCTGCCGCGGCCGCGGAGCGCGGACATCATAGCGTCCCATCAGTTCGGCGAGCTCATTGGCGAGATCTGGGCCTCGCTGCGCAGCGAGGCAGTGACTACAGCGAGGAGGGAACATGAACTCTCGACGACCTAAGCAACCCTTTGTCATGCCCAAAGCAATGAGGCATCCGGCCAGCCGGTGCGGATTCCTCGGAATAGCAAAGGTCATCCTGCTGAGCGGGCTGCTGCTGGCGGCCTGCGGTGGCGGAGCGGCGCCCGCTGCTTCCGTGCCGGCAAGTCCGGCGGCCGCGGCATCCAAACCCGCGGCCTCGCCCGCGGCCAGCGCCGCCGCCTCGGCCAAGCCCGCCGCGGCAGCTTCCGGCGGTTCCAGCGCGGTCGCCAAGCCGGCCGCCGCCTTGAAGGCGCTGAAGCTGGCCGTGCCGCAGGGTGACAGCCTGACCACGGGTGGTTTGGCCGCCGTTGCCACCGCCAAGGGCTTCTTCAAAGAGGAGGGCTTGGACATCCAGCCAACATCCACGGCGGGTGGCGCCACGACCGTGCAGGCGGTAGTCTCGGGCAGCGTAGACATGGCCGTCGGCACCGGCCTATTCGCCCTCATGACGGCCTTCACCAAGGGCGCTCCCATCCAGATCATCGCTTCTGATGCCATTGGGACGGGCGATCTGTACTGGTACGCCAAGGCCGATTCACCCATCAACAAGCTCGAGGACTTCGCCGGGAAGAAAGTGGCCTTCACCAACCGCGGCTCGTCGAGCAACCTGGCCGACGAAGCCATCAACGACATGCTCAAGGCCAAGGGCCTCAAGCCGGCCGAGCTGCTGCCTGTGGGCGGCTTTCCGGACCAGCTGACAGCCGTCAAGACCGGGCAGATCGACGTGGGCCTCGCCGGTCCTCCCGCTAACCTGGGGGCCGTTGAGCGAGGCGAGATCAAGATCGTGTTCGGCGGCTCCGACATCACGGCGCTGCAGAGTGAAACGCTGCGCGGTCAGTTCGTGAACACCAAGTACTCGTCCCAAAATGGCGACCAGGTGGCCGCGTTCATTCGGGCCTACAACAAGACCTGGCACTACATGGTGGCCAACAAAGCCGAGTCCGTGAAGGTCTGGAAGCACGACGCCAAGCTCCAGGATGCCGAAAGCCTCCTGGTGAAGGCGTTCGACTATCTGGCCGAGGACAAGAACACCGCCCAAGCGGTGAAAGGGATTGATCTCATCAGCAAGCAGGCCGTCGATTACAAGGCCATCGAGAAGCCACTCACCCAGGATGAGCTGAACAAGCTGATTACGACCCAATACCTTCCGAAATGACGTCCTCTTCCGCGCCCAGTCCTACGCGGACGGCGAATGTGGGAGAGGCCAGGTAAGGGCACTGAGAGCGCAGCTCAAGGTTCTCGCCGGCCAGTTCGCGTTTGTCGTGCTGGCGCTGGGCGTGCTCGAGGGGCTCGTCCGGTCGAGCATCCTGAGCGAGCTGTTCGTGGCGCCCCCTTCCGCCACGTTTCAAGCCTTCGGCAGCACCTTCCTCAAGGGCATCCTGCCGGCTGCCGGGACTACCCTGGCCGAGATCGCCGTCTCTTTGGCGCTGGCGATCACGTTCGGGCTGGCCGCCGGTTATGTGCTGTGG
>DATGVV010000826.1:0-3287 GCA_035299885.1 Chloroflexota bacterium
GGCGGCTGTCAGCGGCACGCTTATGCTAACGACAGGCAGCTCCCAACCCATCGATCGCGCTTACTTGCTTGGGCCGCTCGAAGAGGCGCTCCGAGCCCTGTCCTGGAGCATCGTGCTGCTGGCCGCCGCCCTAGCCGTCTCGCGGCTCATCTAGCGCACGAGCAGCCGCCGGCCCGCGGCCACCAGCTCGCGCGTGATTGGCACGTCCATCTCCACGTCACGCTCCTTTGAAGTCAGGCATGACCGATTTGACGAAGCCGTCCTTCACCAGCTCCTGCACGTAGGAATTGTCGTACAGCGAGCCGGGATTCACCTTGCCCACGGCCGGATTGCGCGCCGCCTCGAGTTGGACCACGGCCTTAACCGACTCCTCGTCCACCAGCGGCAGCTCAGTCCAGTTCTCGATGTCGTCCTTGTAGATCAGCTTCAGCACGTCCACCGACACGTCCTTGAACCAGCCGCTGTCCTGCAGCAGCTTGATGGCCTGATCCTGGCTGCTGCGATACAGCGCGTTGGCGGCGATCATGGCCTTGACCACGCCCAGCACCTGCGGCCGGTGCGATTCCGCCCAGGACTTACGGACCAGCACCGATCCTTGCGGCTGCAGCTGGCCCAGCTGGCGGGAGTTGGCCAGGATGGAGCCGCCGGTGGCCTCGCCGACGAACGCTTCGGCATTGCCCACCGAAGCAGCGTCGGCTTGCTTGGCGAACAGCGCCGCTCGCGCGTTGGAGGTTGAGCCGGCTTGAACGACTTTTACGTCGCTGTTCCGGTTGAGACCGTTCTTCTCCAGCAGCGCCGTGAGAAAGCCGTCGGCCGTGTCGCCAATCTGCGACAGCACGATGGTCTTGTCCTTGAGCTGCTTGGGATCCTTGATGGGCGAACCGGGCGGCAGCAGCAGCGCGAAGCCGGAATACCTGCTTACCGCGGCCACCGCCTCCAGGTCCGCGCCGGCGGCGTCCGCTTCTGTGGCGGCGGCGAAGCCCACACCGGCCATTTCGAAGCTGCCACCCACCAGCGCCTGGCCCAGCCGCGGCGTGCCGCCGACGAACACCGGCTCGTTCACGCTGACGCCGTACTTCGGGAACAGCCCCTGCTTGAAGGCCACGTTCTCCCACAGGAACGAGTCCGCCGGCGCAACGTAGGCGATGTTCAATGCCCCACCGGATGCCTTCGCGCTGGCTGGACCGGAGGCTGGGGCATCCTGCCCGCTCGCCGGCGACACGCCGGCGCCACCAGAGCCGCAGGCCGCCAGCAGCAGGATCGCCACCAGGCTGAGAAATCGAGCCACCCTACCCTTCCTTTGCCTGCTTGATCAGGTCCGTGTTGATGAAGTCGCTCGGATTGGCCGTCCGAGCTTTCTCATTGCCCAGCTGGACCAGGCTGTCCAGCACGTACTGGATGCCCTCAGCCGTCGGCGTCGGATCGTCCTGCACCAGCTTGCGGAACATCTCCCATGTCTGCTCGATGACCTCCGTGTCGTCCGACTTCAGGAACCTGCGGTACACGTCGACCATGAAGACCTTGTCGTTCTTGAAGCGCTGGATGCCCTTCAGATAGGCGCGCAGGAAGGCCCGCAGCGTGTCGGGGTGCTCGATCACGAACTTCTGCGTCGTCTGGACGCTGTTGGTGGGGTAGTTGATCGGCAGTTGGCTTAGGTCCGCCAGCGAGTGGAAGCCCAGCTTCTGGGCCTGGAAGTTGAACGGCGCCGCCAGCGTGGCGGCCGCGATCTGGCCGTTAATCAGGCCGGCCAGCATGGCCGGGTACTCCTGCAGCGCTCGGACGTCGACGTCCTGCTGCGGCTTGAGGCCCCAACTCTGGAGCGCCAGCGCGAACTGGAAGTAGGTGCTGTCGCCCACCCGGCTCACACCCACCGTCTTGCCCTTGAGGTCCTGCGGCGTTTTGATGCTGGGCGCGGCCATGACGTCGAAGATCGGCTTGGTGATGGGCACGGCGATGATCACCGTTGGCAGGCCATTCACATGCGCCTGGATGGTGCTGGGCGCGTCGGTGTTGGACATGTGCGTCTCGCCCTTGCTCAGCGCGGCCAGCGTCTCGGCGCCGCCGGTCAGCCGCACCACGTCCACATCCAGGCCTTCCTCTTTGAAGTAGCCGGCCGCCAGCGCCACGTCCGGCAGCACCTGCGAGCCGCTGGCTGTGCCGATCGAGTAATGGATTACCGTCTGGCTCAACGGCTGCTTGGAGGTTTCCTTCGGCGCCGCCGCCCCGCCGCAAGCGGCGAGAAGGATGCCTAGCCATGTCATTCTGAGCGTGGCGAAGAATCTTCCCGGTCGAGACATGGGCCCGAACTTCCTTACTTGTACGGCCCCAGCTCCTTGACCGCCGCCTGAGCGAACGACATCTCAACCACCTTGCTCAGGTCGATCCCCTGCTTGAGCTCGCCCGTCACATTGAGCCAGAAGTCCTGGCCCTCCTGCAGGTTCGCTACATTGATCTGCCCGTCGGGATCGACACCCCACATGTTCTTATTGGCGTTCATCATCTGGTACACCTTGGCGTCCGTCTTGGTGCCTCGGGCGATGATGCCGATGACGTCCTCGAGCGCCTTCGGATCCTGCTTCACGAAGGCGTCGCCGAAGTAGCGGGCGCTCTTCAGGTAGCCCACCATGAACCGCCGTGCGGCGGCCGGCTGGTCGGCGATGAACTTGGGGCCATACAGGATTTGCGCGATCTCGCCGTTGGGGTTGTAGTCGCCGCACTTGCCGGCAATCACCGCCAGGCCCTTAGCCACCAGGTCCGATGGCACCGGCTCGGGCGCGCTGGTGGCGTCGATGCTCTTGTTGGTGAACGCAATGGGCATGTCGGGATAGGTCAGCGACTTCCGGGTGACGTCGTTCAGGCCCAAGCCGCCCTGCTTCAGGAACTTGTCCAGCTCGACCTCGGACGTGCTGCCGACGCTCTGGATGCCGAGCGTCAGGCCCTTGAAGTCCTTGGGCCCGCGGACCTTGCCGCTGTCGTACAGGTCCTTGCGCAGCGCCAGGGCCACGGCGCCGGAGCCCGGCAGGCAGCGGGCCTTGTCCGCGACCAGCTTCAGGTCCAACCCACGGTTCACGGCGTTGACCAGCGATACGTTGAACGACCCGGCGCCGACGTCGAGCTGGCCAGCAGCGAGCTGCGGCGGCATGTCGCTGCTGTTCAGCCGCACGGTGTCGATGTTCAAGCCCTGCTCGGCGAAATAGCCCTTGTCGATGCCGATGAACAGCGTGGCGTCCGTGCCGGCGCCGCTTAGCGCCACACGCACGGTTGCGGCCGCGCCGGCCGCCGGCTTG
>DATGVV010000827.1:0-3530 GCA_035299885.1 Chloroflexota bacterium
ATAGGACTGCACATTCTTGAGGTGCTCCGGAACCGGCGGCCGGCCCCTGTAGCTGTGGTAGTCGGGATGCAGCAGCGGGGCCGAGTCGGACATGGCCTGCAGGGAATCGAGCAGCGGCTCCAGCACCTCGTACTCGACCTCGATCAGATCGAGGGCCGCCTCGGCGACATCCTTCTCCTCGGCCGCGACGGCGGCCACTTTCTCACCCACGAAGCGGACCATGTCCTCGGCCAGGATGCGATGGTCGTATAGGGCCCGGCCGGTAAGGACGTTGTCGATGTCTTTGGCCGTGATGACGGCCAGCACGCCGGGCACAGCCCTGGCCTTGCTGGCGTCGATGCGCTTGATGCGCGCGTAAGCGTGCGGGCTGCGGAGCGCCTTGCCCCAGACGGTGCCCGGCAGGAGGACGTTGGCAGAGTAGGGCGTCGCCCCCGTAACCTTTTCGACGCCCTCAACGCGTGGCGCACGCTGGCCGATAACCGATGCTGGCATGGGCCACAGGATACAGCCGCGGGAATTTAATACCTGTACGCACTCACCGCAGCCGGCATGGCGACACTATGGAGGGTATCGACTACCGAAGCCGCGCCATCTGCCGTGGGATGAGAGCAGTGGCACGAAGTCGCATGCTACGGCGGCTCGGAGCGTTGCCAGCCGCTGTTCTTGATGATGTTGATAAGGCGCTTGCGCTCATCCTTGGCCTAGTGCCTAACGACTGACGCCTTCGGCTACCACCAGAACTTCTTCTCGGCGCTGGCGTCGTAACCCTTGGTCCAGAGCTCGCTGCTGAGGTATTTCCAGCCGGCGTCAGCTAGCAGACAGACGATGTTGGCGCGATCGAGGCGCTGGCCGTAGCGGACGGCGGCGTGGACCACGGCGCCGCAGGACACACCGGCGAATATGCCCTCGTCGCGGGCCAGCCGCTGCGTAGCGGCGAAGGAGTCGGCGGTGGTCACCATCATCTTGCTGTCGAGCTCATCGACGTTGAGCACGGGCGGAATGAAGCCGTCGTCGAGCGAACGCAGACCGGCCACCAGCTCGCCTTGGTAGGGTTCGGCGGCGACGATCTTGATCTCGGGATTGTGCTCGCGCAGGCGGCGGCCGGTGCCCATCAGCGTGCCGCCCGTGCCCAGCCCCGCGACGAACACGTCGACCTCCGGCAGGGCTTCGATGATCTCGGGCCCAGTGGTCTCGTAGTGGGCCAGCGGGTTGGCTGAGTTGCCGTACTGGTAGGGCATGTAGACGTTGGGATGGCCTTCGGCGAGCTTCTGAGCCAAACGGATGGAGCCGTTGGTGCCCTCAGAGGCCGGCGAGTAGACGACCTCAGCCCCGAAGATGCTCAACAGGCGCGTGCGCTCCTCGCTGACGTTCTCGGGCATGACCACTCTCACGGGGTAACCCTTACGGCCGGCGATCATCGCCAGCGAGATGCCGGTGTTGCCGCTGGTCGGCTCCAGGATGGTCATGCCTGGCTTGAGCTGGCCCGAGAGCTCGGCCTGCTCGATCATGGCCCGGGCGATCCGGTCCTTGACGCTGCCCGTGGGGTTGTGGCCCTCCAGCTTGGCGAAAAGGCGGACTCCAGGCTTGGGGCTGAACGACTGCAGCTCGACCAGCGGCGTATGGCCAATGGCCTCCACGATGTCGCCATAGAGGCCACGGCGTGTGGCCACCCCGCCCGGTGTCCTCACCTAGCCTCTCCCAGTCCTACGCGGACGGCGAACGTAGGAGAGGAACAGGCCGATGGCGCCGCCGGCCATGGCCGGCAGGATGGAGACCACGTCGCCATCCTGCACGGGCGTGTCCAGCTTGCTCAGGAAGCGGACGTCTTCGTCATTGACGTAGATGTTGACGAAGCGGTGCACCTGGCCGGTGCCGTCGCGCAGCTCGCCCGAAAAGCCCGGGTACTGCTGGTCGAGGTTCTCGATCAGCTCGGCCACGGTGCGGCCGCTGGCCTGCAGCGTCCGCTGCCCGCCAGTCACTTTTTGGACGAGCGGCGGTACCCGGACTTCAATGGACATGCGCTGAGACCCTAGACCGCGACGGGAACGGGAGCTTCGATGGAGGGCTCGAAGTGCGGCACGCCGCAGAACTCGTCATAGTCGATGAGCTGAGTCACCGTGGGGTGGTCGCCGCACACTTTGCACTCGGGGTCGCGGCGCACGCGGACCTCGCGGATGCGCATATCCAACGCGTCGAACAGCAGCAGGCGGCCATTGATCGATTCGCCGATGCCCAGAATGAGCTTGACCGTCTCGATGGCCTGGACCACGCCGATAAAGCCCGGCAGCACGCCCAGCACGCCCGCTTCCGCGCAGCTGGGGACAGCGCCCGGCGGGGGCGGATCGGGATACAGGCAGCGATAGCAGCCTTTGCCCGGCAGGTACACCGTGGCTTGGCCCTCGAAGCGGAAGATGCTGCCATCAACCAGCGGTTTCTGCAGGAGCACGGCGGCATCGTTGGCCAGGTAGCGCGTCGGGAAGTTGTCGCAGCCGTTCACGATGATGTCGTATTGCTCGAAGATCTGCATGGCGTTGGCCGATGTCAGCGGCTCCTCGTGGCCAATTACCTGCACCAGCGGGTTGAGATCACGGAGGCGCGCCTTGCCCGACTCGACCTTGGACTTGCCGAGCCAGCTGGTGCTGTGGAGGATCTGGCGCTGCAGGTTGCTGACGTCAACCACGTCAAAGTCCACCAGGCCGAGGGTGCCGATACCGGCCGCGGCCAGGTACAGGGCCGCCGGAGAACCCAGGCCGCCTGCCCCGATCAGCAGCACTTTGGCCGCCTTGAGCTTGCGCTGGCCAGTGCTGCCCACCTCTGGGATGATGAGGTGGCGGTGATAGCGCTGGATGTCTTCAGGGGTTAGAGGCGGCAGGGCCATTGAGTACTCCGATGGGGATTGTTTATAAAGTTAATCAACAATATCTACTTTAGGCCGGCAGAAGGCTGGCGTCAAGCTCACGGGCGCTTGCTGAAGCGCCTGGAGGTAGCCCTCTTTCAAATGGTAAAGAACCATTGCCTGGGGTACACTGTAAAAACCTTCACATCAATGGGAGCCGGGCCGAGGCCTTATGCCTGAGGGACAAGGGAAAAAAGGCACCTGCGATCGCTGCAGCGACGAGAACTTCGTGTCGCCGTGGTGGGAATCAGAGGACAAGATGATTTGGCTCTGTCAGCGGTGCCAGAACTACGTGCTGCTTCAGCAGCAGGCGCAGAAGGCGGCCACATAGGTCGCCTTTTTCGTCAGTAGCCTTCCCGCGCGTCCCCCAGCAATTGCAGCAGCCCCAAAAGCGTTGAACCCGGCCGCAGGGTGCGGCACAGGTGCGCCACGTTGGCGATCACGATCAGCTCCGACTGCGCCCGGGTGATCGCCACATTGATCAGCCGCATCGACTCCGAGCCGTAGCCGCCGCGTACGAACGGCGCCGGCTGGTCGGGCGGCGCTTCCACGGTGTCGAAGATGATCGCCCGGCGCTCCAGGCCCTGAAAGCGGTGGACGGTGCCCACGTCCACGGTTTTGTCGAGTCGCCGAT
>DATGVV010000828.1:0-2588 GCA_035299885.1 Chloroflexota bacterium
CATGCTGTTCGTCCACCGCAACACGCTGATGTACCGGCTCAAGCGCATCGAGGAGCTAACGGGCGCGTCATTGGACGATCCCGAGACGCGCTTCGACTTGCAGCTGGCCCTGAAGATGTATCACGTCGCGACGACCAAATAAAAGGAGAAGGCGGCGCTTCGGGCTTGACAGCCGCGAGCGCGATGCCAGCGAGCAAGAGGGCTTGACGATTCGCTCTGAGCCCTGCTAAGGCGACGAGATCGCCGGCCACAGCGCGCCAGCGGCCGTGGGCCAGGTCGTGCATCAGCCATAAGATGGCGCCAACCGTCAGAACGCCGCGGCCGCCTAGCTCTAGGGCGGCCACGGCTAAATAGACCAGCCGCCAGCGGTTGAGAGCGGCGATGGTCACTGCTGAATCGTATGGGCACCGCGTAGCGGGCGGGTAAATGGCGCCGTTAGCTTCCTAGAACAAGCGGGCAAAAGTTACGACCCGAAGGGAGGGATGTGCAGCCGCTGACCATTCCCTGGCGACGGTGGATTCATTCTCATTAGTTCAACTTCAACGACAAAGGGGTTGTGTAAGTGAGCGCAAACGCGTCGACTTACACCTTCCGGATGACCACAATCATCGCCGCGTCATCCGCGGGCACGATGATCGAGTGGTACGACTTCTATCTGTACGGCTCGCTAGCCGCGTTCTTTGGAGCTAATTTCTTTCCCACGGGCAACCCTACGGCGAGCCTGCTGGCGGCGCTGGCCACGTTCGGCGCCGGCTTTGCCGTGCGGCCGCTGGGCGCCGTCATCTTCGGCCACATCGGCGACCTCATTGGCCGCAAGTATTCGTTCCTGGTCACCATCAGCGTCATGGGCTTGGGCACCTTCCTGATAGGCTGCATGCCCACCTTCGCGCAGATCGGCGTGGCGGCGCCAATCATCATCGTGCTGTTGCGCTTGCTGCAGGGGCTTGCGCTAGGCGGTGAATATGGCGGCGCGGCCATCTACGTCGCTGAGCATGCGCCAGACGGCCGCCGCGGCTTCTTCACCAGCTGGATCCAGACTACGGCAACCGTGGGCTTGGCGCTGGCCTATCTGGTCATCACGCTGACACGTGTGTCCATGCCGGCGGCCCAGTTCACGAGCGTCGGGTGGCGCATCCCGTTCTTCCTGTCAGCCATTTTGGTAGCAATGGCTATCTATATCCGCCTGAAGCTGCGCGAGACGCCACTATTCACCCGCCTCAAGGCGGAGGGGCGTTCTTCTACCTCTCCGTTCCTGGATAGCCTGGGCAGTGGCAAGAACTGGGGCCTGATCCTCCTGGCGTTGTTTGGCTTCACCGCGGGCGAGGCAGTGGTCTGGTACACCGGCCAGTTTTATTCGATCTCGTGGTTGCAGACGGCCATGAAGGTGGACTTCGTGTCGGCCAACATCGTCGGCATTTCGGCGCTGCTGGTTGGTACGCCGCTGTTCCTGGTGTTCGGGCACCTGTCCGACAAGATTGGCCGCAAGCCGATCATGATGGCCGGGTTCATCCTAGCCGCGATAACCTACTACCCGATCTACCAGGCCATGGCGTACTTCACCAAGCCGACGCCCAACCTGGCCATGTTGAGCCTGCTGGTATTCATCCAGATGATCTACGTGACCATGGTGTACGCGCCGATAGCGGCCTTCCTGGTGGAGTTTTTCCCGGCCAGGATCCGCTACACGTCCATGTCGGTCCCGTATCACCTGGGCAACGGTTGGTTCGGAGGCTTCCTGCCGCTGATCGCCACGTCAGTGGTGGCGGGCACAGGCAACCTCTTCGCGGGCCTGATGTTCCCTATCGCGGTGGCCTTGATGTCGTTCATCGTCGCCTTCTTCGTGCGCGAGACGCATAACATCCGCATTTGGGACGAGGTCGAAAAGCCGGGCTTGGCGGCGGCCGCTCCGGCTTAGCATCCGCAACCGAGTAAGGGGGTGCGGGGTCAAACCCGCGCCCCCTTTATTATTTGCCGCATGGCTATAGCAGAACGACGAACCGAAGTGCCCGTAAAGGTGCACGACCAGAGCGGCGAGCCCGAGTGGGGCTCGGACCTGATCATGGACATGCTGCGGCTTCTCGACATCGAGTACGCCGCGGTCCTGCCGGGGTCAACCTTCCGGGGCATTCACGATTCGGCGGTGAACTATACGGCCAACCAGCGACCGGAGTTCATCCTGTGCAACCACGAGATGATCACCGTGTCGCTGGCTCGCGGCTACTTCCGGGCCAGCGGCAAGCCGATGGTGGCCATCGTGCACAACGTAGTCGGCCTACTGAACACGGCGATGACCATCTACGACGCCTGGTGCGACCGCGTGCCGGTGATCATTCTGGGCGGCACGGGCCCGCTCGACTCCACCGCCCGGCGACCATGGATCGATTGGATCCACACGGCCAACGTGCAGGGCAACTTCGTACGCGGCATCACCAAGTGGGATGACCAGCCGGGTTCGGTGGCGTCCATCCCCGAGTCGATCATGCGGGGCCATCGCATCGCCGTAACCGAGCCCGCCGGCCCGGTCTACGTGTGCTTCGACGTCGACCTGCAGGAGGAGGCGCTGCCGAATTCCTACACTTTGCCGGACG
>DATGVV010000829.1:0-2310 GCA_035299885.1 Chloroflexota bacterium
TCCCGCCGCGGCGGGAGAGGAACTGGCCCTTAGCGCAGCAACTCGCTGCGCGATCGCCGTCAGCGCCGCGGCTTCTGTCGCGGGCTTGATGCGCAGGTCGATCGTCTTCCACTTCGACAGCTGCGTCCGGTACGGATTGACCTGGACGATGGTCGCGTTGTTGTAGCGCGACATGTTCTGCATCTTCACGCTGGCCACGTCGGCGGCCTGGCTGGCATCGCCCACCACCACGATGACCTCCGCTTGGCGCACGGCCGCGTTCAGGTCGTCGACGGGCTCGAGGCCCGCATCGAGGATCGCCCGCAGCGCGGGCCAATCAGACACGCTGGCCATGCTGTCCACGTTAGGAGTAGCCAGGGTCTCGCGGGCGAACTTCTGGAGCACAAATGCGTCCTCGTTGCCCATACGCCGCGAGCCGATCACGCCCACGGCTTGGGGATTGCGGCGGGCGGCATCGGCCAGCAGTGTGGCGGCCGCGTCCAGCGCCTCTTCCCAGCTGGCCATCTCGAGTCCGCTGCCTTCCCGCCGCACGTACGGCACCGTGAGCCGCTCCTCGTGGTGGACGAAGTCGTAGCCGAAGCGCCCCAGGGCGCACAGGAAGCCGTCGTTGTGTCCATAGCCGGGATGCGCCCGAACGCGCTTGACCTCGCCTTTGAAGTGCTCGATGTCCATCGTGCAGCCCACGCTGCAGTAATTGCAGGTGGTGTGGGTCTTCTGCATCTGCCAGGCGCGATTCTTGAACTTGAAGACCTTGCTTGTCAGCGCGCCCACGGGGCAGACCTCGATGCACTCGCCGCACGAGGTGCACTCCAGCGGCTGGCCGTAAGCGGTATCGACCACTGTCTCGAAACCGCGGTTCACCAGCTCGATGGCGCCCTCGCCGCGGATCTCGTCGCACACCCGCACGCACTTGCCGCACACGATGCAGCGCGTCAGAAAGGGCTCGACTACTGGGTGCCGGAAGTCGACCGGCACGGTGATCTTTTCGTCGCGAAACGGCACCTCACCGATGCCCATCTCATACGTCCGCTGCTGCAGCTCGCAGTCGCCGGACTTGTCGCAGTAGGGACAGTCCAGCGGATGGTGGATGAGCAGGTAAGCCACCATCTCGCGCCGCGATTTGATGCATTCGGGCGTGGCCGTCAGCACCGACATGCCGTCGCGCACCGTGGTGCAGCACGAGGCGACCAGCCGCCCATTAGCCTCCACCATGCACAGCCGGCAGGCGCCATACGGCTTCATGCGCGGATCCCAGCAGTAGGTCGGGACGTTGATGTCCAGCTTACGCGCCGCCTCCAGGATGGAGGCGTTGTTCGGGACCTCGACCTCGCGGCCGTCGACGCTGAGCTTTGCCATTACGTTGTCCCCTCTCCCTCTGGGAGAGGGCTAGGGAGAGGGTTGCCCGTTGCCCTCAGTGGACCCTCACCGGCTGCATCAGCAGAAATCCGGACTGCCCCACGTCCTCAGGCACCTTCATCGGGCACACGCCGGCCGGGCAGCGCTTGTCCAGGATGTGGGCCTCGATCTCGTCGCGGTAGTGCTGCAGCACCATAAAAATCGGATACGGCGCCGCCTGGCCGTGCCCGCAGATCGACAGCTTGGCCACCTCGTCGCCCATGTCTTCCAGCGTCAAGATGTCCTCGGGCACGCCGCGGCCCTGGCTGATGCGGTCGAGCACCAGCAGCAGCTCGTGGCAGCCGATGCGGCACGGCGTGCATTTGCCGCACGATTGGTTCTCCATGAAGGCCATGAAGTACTTGAGCACGTCCAGATGGCAGGCCGAATCGTCCAGCACGATGATCCCGCCCGCCCCGTAGGCCAGCACGCCGATGTTGTTGCAATCCTTGGGATCGGCGGGCGTGTCGAACAGCGCTGGCGGGATGGGCCCGCCCGTCGGACCACCAAAAGTGATGCTCTTGATCGGCCGGCCGGAGCGAATGGGGCCGGCCAGGTCTTCGGCGAAGGTCCGAACCGGCACGCCGAAGGGCACCTCCACCAGGCCAACGTATTCGCTGTGCCCGGTGATGGAGTACATCTTGGTGCCACTCATGCCCGTGCCGATTTCCGAGAACCACTTCCCACCGTGGCGCAGGATAGGCGGCGCAAACGAGAAGGTCTCGGTGTTGTTGACGCAGGTCGGCTTCTCCCACACGCCAGCCTCGACCGAACGCTGCAGCTTGACGCGCGGCATGGCCCGGCCGCCCTCGATCGAGGCTTGCATGGCCGACGCCTCGCCGGACACGTAGGAGCCAAAGCCGCGCCGCGTCTCGATGTCCAGCTCGAAGTCGAAGCCCAGCACCTGCTTGCCCA
>DATGVV010000830.1:0-7239 GCA_035299885.1 Chloroflexota bacterium
GCCAGGTGAGCGGCCTCGACGCCGTGCTGGGCAGCCCGGCCGACGTGCAGCGACTTGGTCATCGTGCCGAAGTTCTCGCGCAGGCCGGCGGCGGAGCTGGCGCCGATGCCCAGCGCCATGCGGGTGCGGCCCACATCCAGGTTCAGGATCTTGGCGGCAGCCAGGGTCGCGCCCAGGGTGCCGACGGTGCCGCTGGAGTGGAAGCCCTCGCGGTAGTGGCGCGGGTCGATCGCGTCCGACAGGCGACATTCGGCTTCGGAGGCGGCGATGAAGGCCGTCAGCAGCTCCTTGCCGCTGGCCTTGCGCTCGCGGGCGCTGGCCAGGGCGGCGCTGAGGACCGGCACGCTGGGGTGGGTGAGGAGGCCGTACACGCCCGCCGGGCGGGTGGCCAGCTGGGTGTCGTCGTAATCCAGGACGTGGCCGAGCAGGCCGTAAATGAAGGCTTGCAGTGGTGGGGCGCCGTGGCCGCCGCCGCCCATGAGGGCCGCGTGCTTGATGCCAATGTGGGCCGCTTCCTCGCGGATGCCGGCAATGATGACGCCGAGGGTGTCCAGGATGTGGCGCTTGGCGACAGCTTGGACATCGCCGGGCACTTGGTCGAGGTTCAGGCTGCAGACGAAGTTGGAGACTTCTTCTGTGATCACCCTAACAGGATAGGGTCAGCCCGCCACGATGCGGCAGGCTTCGGGCGGCAGGACGACGGTGACTTGGTCGCCGGCGGTGCGCGATGAGCCGGGGGAGAGGACACGCAGCTGGATGGAGGTGCCCTCCAGCTCGATTAGGTAGTCGCGGGCATCGCCCAGGTACGTTTGCCGCAGGATGCGGCCGGGCAGGGCGTTTTCGCCGGGCTCTGTGCCGTTGGTCAGCACGATGTGCTGCGGGCGTATGCACAGCACCACGCTGGCGCCGGGCTCGTGGTCTGAGCTGGGGCAGGCGCGCAGCGTGCGGCCGGCAACGTCCACCACGCCCGGCGAAACAAGCCTGGCCTCGATGGCGTTGGTGCGGCCGATGAACGAGGCCACGAAGCGCGTGCGCGGGCGCTCGTAGATGTCTTCGGGCGTGCCGATCTGCTCGATCCGGCCGGCGTTCATCACGGCGATGCGGTCGGCCGTCACCATCGCCTCCGCCTGGTCGTGGGTGACGTAGACCATGGTGATGCCGGTGGCATCGTGCACGCGCCGAATCTCGAAGCGCATCTCCTCGCGCAGGTTGGCGTCGAGATTGGACAGCGGCTCATCGAGCAGCAGGATGTCCGGCTCGACCACGAGCGCCCGCGCCAGCGCCACGCGCTGCTGCTGCCCGCCCGAAAGCTCGGCGGGGTAGCGGTTGGCCAGCGGCTTCATGCGGACCATGTCCAGCACGGCGGCCACGCGCTCCCGGATCGCGTCGCGCGGCACCTTGCGGACTTGCAGGCCAAAGGCCACATTCTCGGCCACCGTCTTGTGCGGCCAGATAGCGTAGCTCTGGAAGATCAGCGACATGTTGCGCTTCTCGGGCGGCACCACGCCGCCACGGCCAGACATCAGCCGCCCGCCAACGTGGATCTCGCCCGCATCCGGCTCGAGGAAGCCGGCCAGCAGCTGCAAGGTCGTGGTCTTACCGCAGCCGGACGCGCCCAACAGGGCCACCACTTCTCCGTCGTTGACGGTCAGGTCGATGCCTGCCAGCGCGACGGTTTCACCGTAGCGCTTGGTCAGGTTGCTGATGTGAATGTCGGCCATCAGGCGGTCTGCCGGTGAGCCATGAAGTCGCGGCCTAGGAAGCGATAGGCCAGCGTGACGATGGTGAACGTGATCAGCATCATAACGATGCCGAGCGTCGATACGGCCTCGTAGTTGCCCGCGTCTGAGAGGTCGAAGATCACGGTCGTCATGACGGTCGTGCGTGGCGTGAACAGGAAGATGGCTGAGCTCAGCTCGCGCAGTGCTGGGATGAACACCAGCAGCCAGCCGGCCAGGATGCCGCGTCGCAGCAGCGGCAGGGTCACCGCCCACAGCGAGCCGATGCGGCCGCAGCCCAGCGTGCGGGCGGCATTCTCGAGCTCGGGATTGATAGCTCTGATAATCGACGTGGCGTTCGAGTAGGCGATCGGCAAGAAGCGTGTGGCGAAGGCGGCGATCAGGATGCCCGCCGTGCCGTACAGCACGATCGGCGGATGCGCGTAGGCGCTGAAGAAGCCGATGGCCAGCACGATCCCGGGCACGACGAATGGCGCCATGGCCACGAAGCCCAACACTTCGCCGCCGGGCAGCAGCTTGCGCTGGACCACGTAGCTGACCAGCACCGCTACGACGAGGGCGATGCTGGCCGCCACCGCCGAGTACCACAGGCTGTGGGTGATCGCGATCTGCGTGGGCTTATTGACGAATAGCGCCCACTGATACCAGTACAGCGTGAGGTTGCCTGGGACCGGCCCCTTGCCCCAAGCCCGTGACAGCGATGTCGCCAGCAGCGCCGCGTACGGCAGGAACAGGGACAGCAGCGGCAGCAGCAGGCAAGCGCCCAGCGCCGGCCAGCGCCAGCGCCCGAGCTTGAAGGGCCGTTTGACGCCACCCTTGCCGGTGATCGTCGTGAAGCGCTTGCGGCCGATCAGCCGCCGCTGCAGGTACAGCAGCAGCATCGTCACCAGCAGCAGCGGGATGGCGTACGCGGCCGCCAGCTCGAGCCGCAGGGGGTTCTGGAAGAACAGGTACAGCTGCGTCGTGACCACCTGCTGGCGTGCCGGGATGAGCAGGAAGGCCGGGACGCCGAACAGCGCCAGTGCCTCCAGGAACGACATGATGAACCCGGACACAATGGCCGGCATCACCAGCGGCAGTGTGACGTGGAACGTCGTTCGCCAGGTGCCCGCGCCGAGACTGGCGGCGGCGTCCTCGATCTCGGACGACATCAGCTCGAGCGCGCCGGCGACGAAGGTGAAGGCGTAGGGCACGCTGTAGATGGACATCACGAAGATGGCGCCGCCCAGGCTGAAGATGCTGATCGGCCCTCGTTGGGCGTGCGTCAGCGCGACCCAGGCTTTGTTGATCCAGCCCGAGTTAGGCGCCGCGAGGAATATCCAGGCGGTCGCGCCGAGGAAGGGCGGTGTGGTGAAGGCGCCCAGGATCAGGCTGCGCATGAGCCAGCGGCCGGGCATGTCGCTGCGCGCCACCAGCCAGGCGATGACGGTTCCCATGGTCACCGCGATCAGCGCCACCGAGATCGCCAGCTCGAGCGAAGTCAGGATAGGCCGCAGGTAGATGCTTTTGGAGAAGGCCTCGAGGTAGTTGGCGAAGGTCAGCGCGCCGGTCTCGCGCTCCTGCAAGCTGGCGTATACCAGCCAGGCCATCGGCACCAGCACCAAAAAGCCCAGCACCGCCGCCGCCGCTAGCCAAAGCAGTACGCTGGCATCGAACCGCCGCGCCAGCCCAGGCCGCGCTTCAGCGGCTACCGCTGCCATGCCACCCCAAGGTGCCCTCACCTAGCCTCTCCCACTTTGGTGGGAGAGGAACTACACGTTGAAGATTTCGCGCCACTTCTGGATGGCTTCTGGCACGCCTTTGTCCAGCGCCTCGGGGCTGACGCGGGTGTACTTCACATCGCTCAAGCCCTTGCCGTTCGCCGGCTTGACCGACGGGTTGAGCGGGAAGTTGAAGGTCTTGACCATCGCTTGCGAGTACTCCGGCGAGTACAGGAAATTCTCCAGCAGCTTGGCCGCGTTCGGGTGCGGCGCGTCCTTCATGATGGCCACCGGGCTGACGATCAGGATGGCGTCGTCATCCGGGAAGTAAATATCGACGGGGTTGCCTTTTGACTTCTCCTCCAAGCTGAGGTTGTCCGGCCCGGCGCCAACCTCGCGCTCGCCCGAGACCTCGTCCGTCACCGTGTCGTTGATGGAGCGGCCGATCTTGGGGTTGTTCTTGGCCAGCTTCTGCAAATAGTCCCAGCCATATTTTTGCGACATCGCGACCACCCAGTTGCCGACGAAGCCGCTGAAGCCGGGATGGCCCAGCGTCACCTGGTCCTTCCACTTGGCATCGAGCAGGTCGGTCCACTTCTTGGGCGGGTCCTTGACCTTATTGGTGTTGTAGTTGATGACCACGAAGCCCAACGAGCCGAGCTGGTAAGCCTCCTCCGGATCGAGCTGCTGCAGGTCCTTGGGCAGCGTGCCGACCCCGGCCGGCTTGTAGGGCATCAGCGCGCCCTGCTTCTTCAATGTCGGGTAGTGCGAGAAGTCGGTGCTGGAGAAAACGTCCAGCTCATGGACGTTGGCCTTCAGGTCCTGGGTCAGCCGCTGATAGACCACCTGGGCAGTCTGGCGGATGTACTCGATCTCCACGCCGGGGTACTTGGCCTTGAACGCAGCCGCGGCCGCGTCAGCGGCGCTCTGGGCGTAGTAGGCCGTCCACCACACGACCTTGCCTTCCTTCTTGGCCGCCTCGTACAGCTGGCTGACTTCTGGGCCAGCGGCGGCGGCTGCGGAGCCCGAGGCCGAGGCGGCCGGTTTGGCCGACGCGGAGGCAGCCGGCTTAGCGGAGGCGGCTGAGGCTGGACCCGCCGAAACCGAAGCGGCTGGCTTAGAGGCTGCAGCCGGCGCGGGCGCTGAGGCTGGAGCCTGAGCCTGGCCGCCGCAAGCGGCGATCAGGAGTGCTGCCCCACCGGCTCCGGTGAGGCGAATGAGGTCACGGCGCGAGATTTTGGAAGTCACGGCAATCGAGGGTCGCAGAAACCAGCCCTTACGTCAAGTTTGGCCAGTTTCATGCGAGTCACTTGCTCGCTTGTGATCGCGCGATGAATGGCCGAAACACCAACCTGCCGCTCTACCTGGCCACGGCGGCCTTGGGCGGTGCGGTGGGCGTGTTGGCGCGGCGCAATCGAGAACACGCCCGGCGCAGCCAGGAGGCGTTGGCCCGGGCTGAGGCGCACAGCCTCGCGGCCCACCAGCTGCGCGAGCACCTCATGGCCAGCGCGTCGCACGACCTAAAATCTCCCCTGGCCGCGATTCGGCTGCTGACGCACCTGATCAAGCGCGAGGCAGAGCAAGGGCGGGTCGATCGCGAAGAGCTCCTCGGGCGCGTTGAGCTGATCGAGACCAACGTGGCCAAGATGTCGTCCCTCATCGCCGAACTGCTCGACGTGGCCCGTCTGCAGGGTGGCAGGCCAATCGAGCTCCATCCCGAGGAGACCGATCTGGTGGCCTTGGCGCGCAAAATCGCCAGCAGCTCACATCTTTCGTCCGGCGAGCAGCCGGTGTTAGTAGAGGCTGATGTGCCGCGCCTGACCGGCCGGTGGGACGCCGGGCGGCTGGAGCGCGTGCTGACCAACCTGGTGAGCAACGGCATCAAATACGGTCCTCCCCGCGGGCAGGTGACCATTCGGTTGGCCAGCGAAGATGATATGGCGGTCGTGTCGGTGGTCGACCGCGGCTGCGGCATCCCGGCGGAGGGTTTGCCGCACATCTTCGAGTGGTTCTATCGCGGTGGCAACGTCGCTCAGCTGGCCGGCAGCGGTGTCGGGATGGCCAGCGCCAAGCTCATCGTGGAGCAGCATGGCGGCACGATCGACGTCGACAGCCGGGTTGGGGAAGGTACAACCGTCACGCTGCGCCTGCCTATGCGAAGCACGCACCAGCGGGAGGACGTGCGGCCGGAGAGCGCTACTCCTGCAGCAGTGGAGCCACCTTCGCCAGGTCCCGGATAAACAGCTCCATCTCAACCTCGCGCGTCTCATCGTCGGGCGCGCGCAAGATGGAGGACGGGTGGACCGTGGCCAGGACGTTGGGTGCCAGTGGCGAGCTAACCAGCTGGCCCCGCTGCTTGGATACGCGGAACTGATTGCCCAGCAGCGATTGTGCGGCTGTGGCGCCGAGGCACACGATGACCCTCGGCCGGACGGCGGCGATCTCCGCCTGCAGCCAGGGGCGGCAAGCCGAGATTTCGCGAGCATTTGGCTTCTGGTGGATACGTCGCTTGCCGCGCGCCTCCCATTTGAAGTGCTTGACGGCGTTGGTCACGTACACCTTGTCACGATCGATGCCGGCAGCTTCGAGCGCCTTATCCAGCAGCTTGCCCGCCGGCCCGACGAACGGCCGGCCCTCGCGATCCTCATAGTCGCCAGGCTGCTCGCCCACCATCATCAGCTCGGCCGCGGCGCTGCCCTCACCGAACACCGTCTGCGTGCCGCGCTCGTACAGATCACAGCCGCGGCACTCTCGGGAAGCCTTCCGGAGCGCGGGAAGCGAGTGTTCCCGCGGCAGGAACGCCTCGGCCGAACCTGTAGGCACGAAGGTTGCGTTAACGGATGTATCGCCCAATAAGGGCAGTTGCTGTGACAAACTCGCTTCCTAGCCGTTAATTAACTGAAAATGCAGTCTGCAGAATCTTCCAGCACAAGCCGCGCCGAGTCTGCCCGACCCAAGCTGTGCCGCTACTGCCGGCGTTTCGTGGGCCAGGATGGCAAACACGGCATCTGCGGCAAGTGCTGGGAGCTCGAAACAGAGACCTCCGGCCAGTAGCCGTCCCTACCTAGGGACGCTCGCTTTGGTGTACAGTCGGCGCCATGGCTAAGCCAAGGACGCTGTGCATCGACATCGGCGGCACGGGCCTCAAGATGGAGGTCGTCGGCCCCGACGGACAGCCCATCACCGAACGAGGTCTGGTTCCCACACCCCATCCCGCCCTGCCGGAGGCCGTGCTGCAGGCGCTGTCTGGTCTCATGGCCGGCCAGGGCGCTTTCGATCGCATCTCGGTGGGCTTCCCCGGCGTTGTCGTGAACGGCGTGACCATGACGGCCCCCAATCTCGACCCTGGCTGGCGCGGCTTCGATCTCGCTGCCGCCCTGGAGAAGATTGCCGGCAAGCCGGCCCGCGTGTGCAACGACGCCGACGTGCAGGGCTACGGCGTCATCGACGGGCACGGCGTGGAGATGGTGCTGACGCTGGGCACCGGCCTCGGCTCGGCGGTATACGTCGACGGCCGGCTGCTGCCCAACCTGGAGCTGGGCCATGCCCCGTTCAAAGACGGGCTGACGTACGAGGAGTACGTCAGCGACGCGACGTTGAAACGCATCGGGGAAGACGAGTGGCGCAAGCGGGTGCGCGAGCTCGTAGAGAGCCTGGAGCCGATCTGGAACTGGCGTGTGGTCTACCTGGGCGGTGGCAACTCCCGGCTGCTCCATCCCGAAGAGCTGCCGGCCAGCGCCCGCATTGCCCCTAACAGCGCCGGCCTCACAGGCGGCATCGCCCTGTGGCGGGACTAGCCC
>DATGVV010000831.1:0-12366 GCA_035299885.1 Chloroflexota bacterium
CGCCGTCGGGCTGCTGGTGCCGGCGGAGCCATTCCACGGCGCGCTGCACGGCCGGATGCCTCGGACTGAGGCCAGCCGATCGCAGCGCCGGCAGCACCGCGCCAATGCCATAGATGTGGTTCACGCCCCAACGGCCCCACCAGCTGCCGTCCGGTTCCTGCTGCCGCAGCAGGTACTGGATGGCGCCGCTCAAGACCGGATGGTCAGGCGAATAGCCGAGCCGGGCCAGCGCTTCGAGCACGTGCGCCGTCACGTCCTCCGTGGGCGGATCGATCGTCTCGCCGAAGTCCGCGAATGGAATCTTCGTGACGAGCTTTCGCGTGCTGTCCACGTCGAACGAGCCCCAGGCACCGTTGCTGCTGCGCATGCCCTCCAGCCAGCGCACCGCCTTGCGGATGGCGTCCCGGCCCGCGCCGGCCTTGTCCAACGCCAGGATGACGATGGCCGTGTCGTCGGTGTCCGGATAGCCCTGGTTCACGAACTCGAATGCCCAGCCACCACCGGGGGTGCCTGGCGTGCGCACCTGCCAGTCGCCTGGCCCGAACAGCTGGTTGCGCAGCAGCCAGTCCACCGTGCGGGTGATGGCCGGATGCTGGGGCTCGAGGCCGGCGTCCAGCAGTGCGATGCCGGCCAGGGCTGTGTCCCACACCGGCGATACGCAGGGCTGCACGCGCCAGCCCTCTTCGTCGTGGACGCCGAAGTCCTCCATGCCCGTGAGCGTCCGCTGCATCACCGGATGGTCGTTCGCATAGCCGAGGATACTCAGGGCGATGATTGAGTACACCCACGGCGGCTGTATGCCGCCCCAGCTGCCGTCGGCCTCCTGGTGCGCCAGGATCCAGTGCTCGGCCAGCCTGATAGCATGCCGCCGCGGAGCCCTCGGCCAGGGGAGGTGCCGAAGCGCCTGGTCCAGCAAGTAAAAGCCACCGCGCCAGCTCACCAGAGTGCCCGGTCGGGGCAGCGCGAAGTCGGACCCCGCGAAGCCTCGCCGCAGCTCGGGCACGCGGGCGTACTCGGGCAGCGGACGCACGGGCTTCAAGCTCATCACGATGAGCAGCGGCACGATGGTGCCACGCGCCCAGCTGGAAAAGTCGTAGATGTTGAGCGGCACCCAGGGCGGCAGGTACATCAGCTCCGGCGGCATCACCGGCGTCGCCTCCCACGGGTACTCGCCGAACAGCGCCAGCCACAGCTTGGTGAAGATGCGCGCCTTGGGGAGGCCACCCTTCGACCGGATCAGCTCCAGCGTACGCTGCATGCGCGGGTCTTCGGGGTCGCGGCCTGCCAGCTTGAGGGCGACATAGGCCTCAATGGTCGTGCTCAGGTCGCTGGGTCCCTGGTAGTAGATGGGCCAGCCGCCGTCGTCCTGCTGGCGCAGATCGATGTAATGCACGACGTCGCGCCAGCGCGTCTCGTCGCGGAGGCCAAGGAACTGCATCAGCAGGATGTACTCGGCCTGGATGGTGACGTTGGCCTCTAGCTCGCCGCACCACCAGCCGTCGGGATGCTGCGCACGCAGGAGCCATTCGATGGCTCGGTTTAGCGCCTCTCGCGCAGGTCTCAGGTCTTGTGTCTCAAGTCTCAGGTCATTTCCCGTACTCGAGACCTGAGACTTGACACGTGAGACCCGGTCAGCAGTAGCCATTCGCTTCGAACCATTGGGCCGCCTTGCACAGCGCGGTGCGGACCGGCGTTTGCGGCAGGCCGAGCTCACGCCTGGCGCGGCTGGGGTCGTAGTACATCGGCACGCGGGCCATGCGCACGCCTTCCAGCGGCACCGTGGGCGCGCGCCCGGCGATGCGGCCTTCTACCAGCTCGCTGATTACTCCGGCGGCGTACGCCAGCGACAGCGGCAGCTTGAGCCGCGGCGATTTCCGGCCAGTTTCAGCGGCTAGGATGTCCAGCATTGTCTTGAGGGTGACGTTCTCGTTCCCTAAGATATACCGCTCGCCAGGTTCGCCGCGCCGGTAGGCCAGCACGTGCCCCTCGGCAACGTCCTCCACGTCGACTAGATTGAGGCCCGTGTCGATGTAGGCTGGCAGCCGGCCCCGCAGAAAGTCCAGCACGATCTTGCCTGTTGGCGTGGGCCGCACGTCGCCCCAGCCAACGGGGGTGGAGGGATTGACCACGACCACGTTGGGACGCTGCAGGGCCACGCGTTCGGCCAGGATCTTGGAACGCTTGTAGTGGCTGTGGACCGCCTCCGGATCGGCGAAGCCGCACTCGTCGCCGCCCGGGGTGACGGTGGCTACAGAGCTGGTGTAGACCACCCGGTCGAGCTTGTTGGCGGCCTCGAGGAGAGTCCGAGTGCCCTCCACGTTCACCTCGTAGAAGCGCCGCGGGTCAGGCGCCCACAGCTCGTACAGCGCAGCGACGTGGAACAGCGCTTGACAGCCTTCCAGGGCTCGCCGCACAGCCGCCTCATCCCGAATATCGCCGGCCACGACCTCCACCTCGGGGGGCAGCTCGGCCCGGCGCTGGCCATTCGCCGCCGGCCGCACCAACGCGCGGACCTCCCAGCCATGGCGCAGCAGCGCGTGCGCAACGTGGCTGCCAATGAATCCGGTGGCGCCGGTGACCAGCGCTTTCATGGCCACGCTTGCAGGGCCACGGTAACCGCCTTGCGCAGCGCGAAGCAGGCGCGAGGGTAGTGCCGCGCCGTCGCCAGACTGATGGCTCGCTCGTCCAGCCGATCGATGATCAGTCGCAGCGACAGGAACGGCAACCCGGCCCCGTGAGCCGCTTGCATCAGGTACTTCGTCTCCATGTCAACGGCAGCGGCGCCCTCGCGGCCGAGGGCGGCCTTGTCCGCGGGTGTGGCGATGCGCTCCAGCGTGCGAACCTCACCGTCCACGGCGGCCAGCCGGGAGCGCAGCTCCGGCGATGCCTCGCCGGTCAGAACCACGTCGCCGGGGCACAGTTCAGGCCGGCAACCACCGGCAAAGCCCGCCGACAGCACGGCCGTGCAGCCGCCAACGTCGTACGAGCGCCGGCCCACGCCGGTCACCAGCGGCGAGAAGCCGAGCAGGGGCAGGGCCTCGGGCCAGGTGGCAACCAGCAGCCTCACGCCAGCGGGCCGTCCGTGTGCGCCAGCCCGCCGCTCCTGCGCGGCGGCCGAGCTCACCTAGTGGTCACGCTCCAACAAGAAGTTGACGAGGCTCACCAGCTCGGCCCGGCCCTGGTCGCTGAAGTGGATGGCCGCCGCGAGGTCCATTGCCTGGCTGTGGGCCTCGTCGGCTAGCGCCTGCACCCGCGCCTTCACGTCTAGCCGCTCGAACGTTTGCTGGATGCGGTCGACATCGGCGTCGGAGATCATCTCCTGGCCGTACATGGAGAGCAGCGCTTCACGCTCAGCTTGCCCGGCCAGGGACAGCGCCATGACAATCGGCAGCGACTTCTTCTTGCGCTTGATGTCGGAGCCTACTGGTTTGCCGGTTGCTTCGCTCTCGCCCCAGACGCCAAGCATGTCGTCCCGGATTTGGAACAGCCGGCCAATGGCTTCGCCGAAACGGCGGCAGCGCAGGCGAAACGGCGGCCCCGCGCCAGCGAGCTGCGCGCCGATCTCAATAGAAGCTCGCAGCAGGGCGCCCGTTTTACAGCGGATCATCTCCAGGTACTCCGTGAGGCCGACCTGAGGCACGGCTTCGTACCTTACGTCCAGGTACTGACCTTCGATCATCTCCCGAGTGGCCTCCTGCAGCACGCTCATGACCTCCACCACCAGCTCGTCCTCGAACTGGGGGCGGAGCTCGGCCAGCGTGAGCGTGGCTAGGCAGAACATGGCGTCGCCGGCGTTGATGGCCTGCGGCACGCCCCACTGCGTCCACAGGGTGGGCCGGCCCCGCCTCAGGCGGTCACCATCCTGGATGTCGTCGTGGATCAGCGAGAAGTTGTGGATCAGCTCGATTGAGGCGGCGGCGGGCAGTGCCTTCTGCCAGGGGCCGCCCAGCGCCTCGCAAACCAGCAGGCACAGCGTGGGCCGGAAGGCTTTGCCCTGCGCCGGGCCGGCACCGTCGAAGCCCAGGTGGTAGCCCAGCATGTCGTACATCGGTCCGGATCGCTCGGCCAAGACGCGGCGCAGGACAGCCTCAATCGGCTGCCGGAAGCGCTCCAGCACCTGCGTGGCGCTGGCCGCGGCGGGCGGTGCCTGCTGGCGAGTGATCAACAGCTCTGCTCCCATGCTGAAATTAGCGGAGCCAGGTGAAACGGGTCGTGAGCCAGCAGAATCTATACCACAAGCTGGCAGTGAATAGGACGGCTAGCTTGCTTATGGGAGGTAGACTTTCGCTATGAAGATTATCGTGGCCGCGCCGCGCGGGTTCTGCGCCGGCGTGACGCGGGCCGTGGACATCGTCGAACGGGCGCTCGAGCGCTGGGGTGCGCCTGTCTACGTCCGCCACGAGATCGTCCACAACAAGCGCGTCGTTGGCGAGCTGGCCGCCAAGGGCGCCATCTTCGTGGACGAGCTGGACGACGTCCCGGCCGACCGGCCGCTCGTCTTCAGCGCGCATGGCATCGCACCCGCGGTCCGCCACGAGGCGGCCGAGCGCGAGCTCAAGACGGTGGACGCGACCTGCCCGCTGGTGACCAAGGTCCACTCGGAGGCCAAGCGCTTCGCGCGCCAGGGCTACGTGCTGGTGTACATCGGCCACGCGGGCCACGACGAGGCCATTGGCACGCTGGGCGAGGCGCCGGAGGCCATGCACCTGGTTGAGACGGCCGAGGACGTGGACAAGCTCGACATCGATCCCGGTAAGAAGGTGGCCTACCTGACCCAGACCACCCTTGGCGTGGATGAGACCGAAGGCATCATCGCTGCCCTGCGGCGCCGGTTCCCGAGCATTGCCTCGCCACCGAAGGAGGACATCTGCTACGCGGCGACGAACCGCCAGCTGGCCGTCAAGCGCATGGCGCCGCTGTGCGACATGGTGCTGGTGGTCGGATCGCAGAACAGCTCCAACGCCCACCGCCTGGTGGAGGTGGCGCGCGCCAACGGCGCGCGCGCCCACCTCATCGACCGCCCAGCAGACATCGATCCCGCCTGGCTCAAAGCCACCGCCACCGTTGGCGTCACCGGTAGCGCCTCAACCTCGGAAGCTGCCGTCCAGGAGCTCGTCGAGGCCCTCCATGCCGACTCCGTCGAGGAGCTCCGAGCCGTCGACGAGAACGTCTTCTTCAACCTCCCGCCCGAGCTCCGCTAAAAAGAAAGCTCCTCGGCGAGGATTCGAACCTCGAACCTTGCGGTTAACAGCCGCCTGCTCTACCGTTGAGCTACCGAGGAATGAGACCTCCGGGATTATAGCGAGGGCGTCCGGCTACTCCAGGTAGTCTTTGAGCTTTCGAGAGCGGGTGGGGTGGCGCAGTTTGCGCAGGGCTTTGGCTTCGATTTGGCGGATACGCTCGCGGGTGACCTTGAACTCGCGGCCTACTTCTTCCAGCGTGCGGCTGCGGCCGTCTTCGAGGCCGAAGCGCAGCTGCAGGACCTTGCGCTCGCGCTGACTGAGCGAGTCGAGCACGTCCTCGACCTGCTCCTTGAGGAGCTGATGAGAGGCAGCATCGGCCGGCGCCAGCGCGGCGCGATCCTCGATGAAATCGCCCAGGTGGCTGTCCTCTTCCTCGCCGATAGGCGTCTCCAGCGAAACCGGTTCTTGGGAGAGCTTCTGGATCTCACGCACCCGCTCCGGTGACAGCTCCATCTCGACCGCGATCTCGTCGGCCGTGGGATCGCGTCCCAGCTCCTGCAGCAGCCGCCGCTGGACGCGCACCAGCTTGTTGATGGTCTCCACCATGTGGACCGGGATGCGGATGGTCCGCGCCTGATCGGCAATGGCCCGGGTGATGGCCTGGCGGATCCACCAGGTGGCGTAGGTGCTGAACTTGTAGCCCCTGTGATAGTCGAACTTCTCGACGGCGCGGATGAGGCCAATATTGCCTTCCTGCACCAGGTCCAGCAGCGACATGCCGCGCCCCAGATACTTCTTGGCCACGCTGACCACGAGCCGTAGGTTGGCCTCGGTGAGCTGCCGGCGAGCCTCGAGGCCGTCCTGAATGACCTCCAGGTCGCGCGTGCCGTTGGCGCTGCGCTCGGACAGCTCGCTCAGCTCCATGCGCTTGGCCAGCGAGACCTCGTCCTCGGCGCTGAGCAGCGACACCTTGCCGATCTCCCGCAGGTACATGCGGACCGGGTCGTCGACGCTCTCGGCCTCTGCCTCAGCCAGGGCCTCGAGCGCTGACAGCGGCTCGATCTCGATCTCTTCGAGCTTGGACTCGTCCCAGTTCTCGGCCGCGGCGTCGAGGTCTCCGGGGTCGATCTGGATGACCTTGACACCCGCGTCGCGGAGCTCAGCCTGGAAATCCAGGTAGTTGGTCCCCTCGCGATCGGCAAAGACGAGATCGATCTCCTCCTCGGTGAGGACCTTGAGCTTCTTGCCCTTCTCGAGAAGAGCCTCAGGGGTCAACGGGAGAGCTTCGGTCGTCTGCTCAGGCATGGGTTAAACGCACAGCTTCAATTGGGGGTGAGCAGGGTTCGGCGGCTGAGCTCCGCCTTGGACAGCCGCAAAGCGTCGAGATCGTCCAGCGCGCCCAGCTCGACTTCGCGGGCGCGGCTATCGGGAGTCTGGGACAGCAGGGTGGCGCGTTCGGCCTGATTGCGCATGGCGGCGTGCTCGCGCAGCTTCAATATGAGTCGCTGGAACTCAGCGCCACGGTTGGCTTCGGGAATCTCGGGCTCGCGCGCGGCGAGCTCCGTCAAATAGGCCATGTGCCGGGCAATCGACTCTGGCAATTCGCCGGAGGTGGACCCAGGGTCCAGGCGGTTGAGCAGGAACTGGAGGACCTCCCGATTTTCGCTCTTGACGACCTCGTCGGTGCGCAAATTCTGGCTCCAGAGTTGGGCATCGTCAAGGTAACGCAGAGCGCGCATTACCAAAAAGTCCTCCGCATCCAAGCGGAGCGGCAACGCCGCTCCGGCGGAGTCGGGAGTCAGGAGTCGGGAGTCGGGGTCTGTCCCAATCGGCGCCCGGTCGCTCGTCGGTGGCTCTTTACCGGCTCCTGGCTCCCGGCCCCTGTTTCCGGCGCGCATGCGCCGCGTGCGAGCCCGCGTCACTGCCTCATGGAGATCCGCCTCGCGCAGCTGGAAGGTGCCGGCGAGGCCCGACACGTGCTGCGTCAGCTTCCCGACGTAATGGGCCTGCTGCAGCCGATCGGGGATGAGCGCCAGCTCGGCGCCCAGCTCGTCGACCAGCTCGGTCTTGCTGCGGGCGTTGCCGAGATCGTGTTTGGCCACGATCTGCTGGAACTTGTACTCCAGCAGCGGCAGCGCCTCACTAACCAGCCGCCGCCACAGCTCGAGGTCCTCGTGGATGACCTCGTCGGGATCCTGGCCGCGCGGCAGGTTCATGACCCGAATATCAGCTTTGAGGCGAGACTCGAGCCGCACCAGGCCGTTCATCGACAGCACCGGCACCAGCTCGCGATCGAACACCTGCTGGCCAACCTCGACGCCTCGGCCGGCGGCAATGTCACCCGCGGTGTCGGGGTCAAGCGCCAGGACGAGATTCGTTGTAAGGCGTTTGATCTGCTCCAGCTGGCGTTCAGTCAGGCTGGTGCCCATCGAGCACACGACGTTTGTCTCGCCGTGCTGGTGGGCCATGATGGCATCCATATAGCCCTCCACCACGATGACCTGGTCGCGCTGGCGGATGGCGTTCTTGGCCCGGTCCAGGGCGTACAGCGTGGCGCTCTTGTCGAACAGCTCGGTTTGGGGCGAGTTGATGAACTTGGCCGATCGCTTGTCCTCCCCCAGCTCACGCCCGCCGAAGGCAACGATGTGGCCACCCGCGTCGCGGATGGGATAGATGAAGCGATTGCGGAAGCGGTCATACGGCTGGCCGCGGTCGCTCTCGTGCAGGACACCGGCGGCGAGCTGCTCCTCGACTGAGTAACCGCGTTCGGTCAGATGGTTTCGCAGTGCGTCCCAGCTGTCGGATGCGCAGCCCAGCTGAAAATCGAGCACAGTTTGGTGCGTCAGGTTGCGGCGCTCCAGGAAATCGCGCGCCACCGCGCCAGATGGATGCTCCAGCAGCATCTTCTGGAACCACAGGCTGGCGGCCGCATGCAGCTCCAGCAGGCGGCGCTTGCGCGCCGTGTCCTCGGGCCGGCGCGGGCGGTCTTCCAGCTCCACACCGGTTTTTTCGGCCAGCAGCTTGAGGGCACCGGGAAAATCGAGGTTCTCGATGCGCATCACGAAGGCGAAGGCATCGCCTCCGGCGCCGCAGCCGAAGCATTTCCAGCGATCGTCCTCCGGCCAGATGCAGAAGGAGGGGGTCTTCTCAGAATGAAAGGGGCAGCAAACCCACCAGTTGCGGCCTGATTTCTTGAGGCCGGCGACGTAGGCGCCCACCAGCTGCACCAGATCGACCTTGCTCTTGATCAGATCGACTGGGCTGGCCGCAACCATGTTGGCGGAATTATAGGGGCGCTAAGAACCGCGCGCGGGCGGCCCGGACCAGGCTCCTACAAGCCGCCGTAGCCGAGCTCTAGCTTGGCTTCCTCGGTCATCATCTCGGGTCGCCAGGGCGGCGTCCAGACGATGTCCACGTCCACTTGCTTCACGCCCCCGAGCGGCGCCAGCGCATCCTGCACCATCTCGCCGACCATGGGCCCGATAGGGCAGCCCGGCGACGTGAGCGTCATCGTGACGCGCACGTTGCCCTCAGGATCGACCTCGGTGCCGTACACCAGGCCCAGGTCCACGACGTTGATGTTGAGCTCAGGGTCGAGGACCTGTTTGAGCGCTTCCCTGACTTCTTCTTCGGTCGCCATACGTCAAGGGTATCTCTAACGGAAGACCTTACTGCTCAGCACGCCAAAGATGCCGAATACGGCACATGCCACCAGCAGGATGAGCACCAGCCACAGTAGGAACCGGTTTCGGGGATCGTTGGCCACGCTGTGCCGCTCGCGCGCCTGCAGCAGCTGGCGGCCGCAGAGCTTACAGAAGCGGCTGTCGGGGGTGTTGACCTCGCCGCAGGCGAAACAGGTGATTGCTCCCGGATCGTTCACGTTTGTCATTCCCAGCGTGACCGAGGAATCCGTGGCCAACTGAGCGGATGCCTCGCTACGCTTGGCATGACAAGGGTACGCCTATTTGATCACTTCGACCGTAACGGTGCCAATGCCGCTGCCCAGCGGGTACAGCGCCGCGAAAGCTGCCTTGGTCAGGTCGATGCGCGCATTCCAGGCGGCTGGACGATCGTTGTTAACCACGACCACCGAGCGCTTGCCGTCAGGCGTGATGAGTCGGAGCCGCGTCCCGAGCGGGAAGCCGTTGGTGGCGCAGGTCATGCCCTCTTGCTTGAACGCCTGTCCGCTGGACGTCCCCCGGCCCACGAAGTAGTCGGCGTAAAAACTGATCACCGCGAACCCGGCCGGCACCGTCTGCAGCGCCGGCTGCGGCGGGGCTTGGGGAGCGAACGGCAGCGGGCCAAGGATGCCGCTCTCCTTCAGGATGTCGCCGCCATTGATCATCTGCACCTGGCCCGCGCCGGCCCAGGGCACCGGCTGCTTCCACTGCTGGAAGGCCACGCGCTCGAAACGCAGCACGGACGAGCCCGGCTGCTCGAGCCAGCTGGAGGTTGGCAGGCCGTACATGTTGACCGGGTCGAACATGGCGAAATAGGCCGCTTTGATTGCGGGATGGGCGTCCAGCAACTGATAGCGCTTCTGAGCAATCTGGTCCCAGCTCTTGCCGGCCTCATCAGGGCTGCTGACGTGCGGCGGAATGCCCTTGGTTTGCAGCAGCCAGGGGTCCTTGCCGGCATCGTGCAGCAGCGTGAAGACATTGATGAATCGCGTCTGGCCGATTTCCGGCCGCCACATCAAGCCTGCCTTCTGGGTGAGCTGGGTCACCTGCCCGCCGAGCATGAAGCGGCCTGACACGGGATAGCCCAGCACGTCGATGCCGCCCAGGCGGTTGAACTCGGACCACATGGGGATGCCACCCTCGTCGGTGATGCTGTAGCCGGCGCCTTTAGCTGCTGCACCAGCGCCTTGCGTATAGAAATGGCCGTTATCGATGGCGTAGTCGGGCGGCGCGTCTGCCGCCTCGGCCGGAACAGCCGTTATTGCGATCAACGCCGCCGCCATACCAGCGAACAGCGTCAAGCACTTCTTCAGTACCGCTCTCCTCTCCCCCGTAGGGCGCGCAACACCGCGCCTCGGCCTCGCGAGACGCAGGCTTTTCTGTTGGTCCCCTTTGGCGTCCCCGAAAGATTTGCACTCAGGACGCCTGTTTAGACAGCGCCGGTAACTTTACGAAAGCGTGAGAGTCGCTGTCAACTGTTTGTCAGAGTTTTGAGACAATCATAAACATCCGTTTAAGCTTCTTATCTTTAGCAGTCCTATAAAGCGACTGCTAGCAGACGGTCGCGTGGAGTGCTGATGATATGATGGCCAGGCTATGCGACTTGTGACGTACCGTTCCCAGAGCCAGGATCGAGTAGGCGTCGTAGTGGGCGACCAGATCGCGGACGTGTCCAGCGTCGCTCCCGACATGAACACGCTCATAGCGGGCGGCCAGCAGGCGCTGGACGATGCCCGCCATGCCTCCGAAACCGGCGCCAAAACGCCGCTGAACCAGGCCCAGTTGCTGGCGCCCATACCGCGCACGCTGAAGAATGTGTTCTGTCTCGGGCTGAACTACAAGGAGCACGTGGCCGAGGGCGCTCGGGCCGGTGCGCGAGACACGGCCGACCTGCCGAAGTACCCGATCTGGTTCACCAAACCGGCCACCGCCATCTGCGGGCCCTACGACGACATTGCCATCGAACCGCGCATCTCAACTGCCTACGACTGGGAGGTGGAGCTGGCGGTGGTGATCGGCAAGCCGGCCAAGCACGTGCCGAAAGAGAAGGCCTTCGAGTACGTCCACAGCTACACCATCTTCAATGACTTCTCGGTGCGGGATATTCAGCGCCGCCACGGCCCGCCGCCACAGTGGTTCAAGGGCAAGAGCTGGGACAAGGGCTCGCCCATGGGTCCCTGGCTCGTCACGCCTGATGAGCTCGGCAACCCGGAGAAGCTGCAGGTCATCTGCCGCGTCAACGGCGCTGTCAAGCAGGACTCGAATACGGAGATGATGATCTTCGACATCCCCACCCAGATCGCCGACATCACGGAGGTGCTGACCCTCGAGCCGGGCGACCTCATCTCCACCGGCACGCCCTCCGGCGTGGGCTTTGCCCGCACGCCGCCCGAATTCCTCAAGAACGGCGACGTGATGGAGACGGAGATCGAGAAGATCGGGGTGCTGCGGAACCGGATCGTCGAGCGCTAGTCCTACGCGGACGGCGAGCTAGGCCGGCGCACGTATCCCCTACCTCCGTTACATCGGCTTTACATCGTACTTAACAGAAGCTGGTAGCTTTGCGGCGGATGGCCGCCAAGAAAGTCCTGGTAGTGGACGACGATCCCATCATGCGCGACACGCTGGCCTATAACCTCAGACGCGAGGGCTATGAGTGCTTCCTGGCAGTGGATGGAACCCAAGCCCTGGGGATGGCGCGGACTGAAAGACCCGATCTGGTGCTCTTGGACTTGATGATGCCGGGTATCGACGGGCTGGAAGTCTGCCGCATGCTGAGGCGCGAGTCCGACCTCCCGATCCTTATCCTGACCGCCAAAGACGATGAGTTCGACAAGGTGCTCGGGCTGGAGGTTGGCGCCGACGATTACATCACCAAACCGTTCAGCATCCGGGAACTGCTCGCTCGCGTGAAGGCTCACCTCCGCCGGACCGAGAAGCTGTTGACGGCCGGAGCAGCTGCAGCCGACCCCTTGCAGGAAATTGTTCGCGGCGACCTGCGTATCCTGCCTGCCAAGCATGAAGCTCACATGAAAGGCCGAGCCGTAAGACTGACCGCCAAGGAGTACGATCTCCTTCAGCTCTTGGCCAGTAATCCCGGGGTGGTGTTCTCGCGCGACACGCTCCTCGAGCGCGTCTGGCACTTCGAGTTCCCTGGTGCCACCACTCGGACGGTCGACGTCCATATCAACTCCCTCCGCAAAAAGCTGGAGCCCGAGCCCTCGAATCCTCGATACATCGAAACGGTGAGGGGCGTGGGCTATCGGTTTGTGGAGTGAACGCCTGGTGGGCCGCGGTTGTTGGGGCCGGGCTGGTCCTGTTGCCTGCGCTCGTCAGCATCTTCTCATTGCGGTGGCGAAACCAGGGTCTCGATCACGACTTGCGTGCGGAGCGAGACCGGGCTGACGCCGCGAGCCGCCAACTCGGTTTCCTAACGGCCCTGGGCAGCTCCTTTATCGACGAGGCATCGGCGGCCATGCTGCTCGTTGACGTAAACCGGCGCG
>DATGVV010000832.1:0-6069 GCA_035299885.1 Chloroflexota bacterium
AATCCCAAAGTACAGCACGTTCTCCGGGGCGAGGTCAGGTCGCGGAGCGGTCAGCCCCAGGTACTCGTCGGCAAAGGGTGCGGCCGTGGCCACCGCTTTGGCGCCGCGAATCACGATCCCGTCCGGCCGGCGCGCCACGACATGCAGGTACTCCAGCGCGGATGACGGCAGCCCGCGGTTCCGCGGCGGGTCGGTGAAGCCGAAAGTCAGGTACAGGTCCTTCTCGCGGCAGTGCTCCAGGTACCGGCTGATGTTTTCCGCAAACTCGGGGCTGGCCTGCGCCAGCAGGCCTCGCGCGTTGTACAGCCCCAGCAGCACCGCGCCCATGTACTGTGGAAAGCGCCCCAGCACCCCACCGCAGCGCCGCTCCAGCAGCTCGAACATCTCCCGCTGCCACACCAGGTCCTGAGTGGAGCGCGGCAGCTGGAAGGCCCGGCTGACCGGCTCATGTGACGTGGGCGATGGGACGGTCAGCAGCTCCCGATGCGCGGGATCGTGCTGCAGGTCGTAAGTTGTGGCCACCGCCTGAGCGAACGGCGCCAACCGCGAATCGCTGGTCACCTCGACTTTCTGGCCGGCCAGCCATACTTCTCGGCCGTCCTGCAGCGCGGCCAAATACTGGGAGCCGGTGCGGATTGCCATGCAGCCACCGATTCTACGGCTCAGGACAAACGGGAGCCGTACCATTGGCGGCGCATGGGCAAGCTCGACGGCAAGGTCGTGCTGCTGACCGGCAGCAGCCCCAACATCAATGGCGGCATCGCCCTGGGCATGGCCGCGGAGGGCGCAAAGCTGGTGTGCGTGGACGTCCAGCCGGACTACGCGCAGGCCTGCGCCGAGGACATCCGCAAGCGCGGCGGCCAGGCTATTTCTGTGGCGTGTGACGTGACGAAGGAAGATCAGGTCCGCGCAGCAATCGATGGCGCGCGGACGGAGTACGGCGGCATCGACGTGCTGGTCAACGGCGCGGTCATCCAGATCCGAAAGGGGCTGCGCGAGATGGCGGTGGAGGAGTTTCGGCGCCAGATCGACGTGATCCTGGCGGGCTGCTTCCTGTTCACCAAACACGTGGCCGAGCTGATGATCGAGCAGGGCCGAAAGGGCTGCGTCATCAACATCGTCTCGACCGAGGGGCACCAGGGCAATCCCGGAAACATCGGGTACGGCACGGCCAAGAGTGGACTGCTGAACTTCACCCGGGCCGCCGCCATGGAGCTGGCCGAGTTCGGCATTCGCGTCAACAGCCTGACGCCGACGGGCACCGACCCGGCAGAGGGTCTGGCTCGCGCCTCAGAGTGGGGCGTGCACTGGGAGCAGGCTGGCGGTGTCCGGCGCGCTGGCTATGCGGAGGGTGACGTGGGCGTGCCGTTGGGCAAGCGCCCAAGCCCTCGCCACTACGCCAAAGCCGCGGTTTTCTTGGCCTCGGAGGATGCCGAAATGATCACCGGCTTGGACCTGCGGGTGGACGGCGGGACCATTGCTCGCTACTGGCGCTGGAACCCCGGCGCGCGCGAAGTGCGCTAGAACCCCCCGCCTCGATGGACTTGGCGGGGACCCCCAACGAAGCGCGGCACGACATGTGCGCATACAAAGGCAGGAGAGCGTCTTATGAGCGAGCCCAAGGGCGATGGCCTTGACATCCGCTGCCGGGTCCACGGCTGCAAACGCAAGGCTGCCGTCCTCTGGAAGGGCACACCCCTGTGCGCACCGCACTATCAGGAGCGAATCGAGCAGAACGTCCACTCCGAGCCCGTCAACACCCCTGCCGGTCAGCTGGAGCCCGGCATGAACCGGCACCCTTAGCGGGACTCGAAGGCGCCGACCAGGCGCGCCGTTTCGAAGGGCGCGAGCTCATCCTGGATGGCGGCAAGGCGGCCTGAGCCGCCGAAGCGCAGCACGTAGTCGTACTCGAACAGGGCCTGGCCCGCAACGGTGTTGTAGACCGTGAGCAGGCCGTAGCCCGCGCGGGCCAGACCCTGCACCAGCTTCGTCAGCTGGCCGTCGCCGCCAAAGCGGCCGGCAACCACCACCCGCGTCGGGCTGTCACTGAACAGGGGCTTCCCGGCGAAGGCGAAGTAGTTGGCGATGCTGCCGCCGTCGACGTCTTTTGCCTTCTCCTCGAGCCCGAACTGCAGGGCAGCCTCGTGCGTCCCGACGGATGCGATGGAGCCGTCGCTATCGAGCACGGCCTGAGCGGCGCCGAACGAGCTGGTGTCGACGATGAAGATCTCTGCCCAGGGTAGGTTCTTTCGCAGCCAGGCCTCGCTCTGCGTCATCGAGCCCGTATGGCCCTGCACCTGCCGGATGCGCTCAACCGGGGTGCCCGGTTTCACTAGCAGGCAGGCATGGAACTCGTGGGCCACCTCCGCGACAACGTACGCCTTCGCGTCCGGACCGGCGATTTTGCCCTGGCTACCGGTGTGGAAGCCGGTGGCCTTCAGCTGCTCGGGCGCGCACATGGCGTCGACCTTGCCGTCCAGCACGGCGTCGAACGCCGCCTCGGACGTGGGAAAGAACGTGAGCTCCGGCTCGAACTCGGGGTACAGCTGGACCATCCGCGCCGCCGCCTGCGCTCCAAAGGTCACCGCGCCGCCCAGCGCGCCTAATTTCAACCGACCTGCCATAGCCGATGAGGATACCCTAGGGGCGATGCACGACTTGCGCTCCCACCTGACGGACCTGGAAGCTCGCGCTAAGTTGGTGCGCGTCAGCCGGCCGATCAATAAAGACACCGAGCTGCACCCGCTGGTGCGCTGGCAGTTTCGAGGGTTGCCGGAGTCGGAGCGCAAGGCCTTCCTGTTCGAGCGGGTGATCGACGCCCGTGGGCGCGAGTACTCGATGCCCGTGGTCGTTGGCGCGCTGGCTGGCTCCGAGGAGATCTACGCGCTCAGCATGGGCTGCACGTCCGACCAAGTGCTTGACGCCTGGCGCCGCGCGCTGGCTAAGCCGCTGCCGGCGATTGTCGTCGAGGACGCGCCGGTGCAGGAGGTGGTGCATCAGGGCGATAGCCTCCTGGACCACGAGGGTCTGGACGAGCTGCCGGTACCCATCTCCACGCCGGGCTTCGACAACGCGCCGTACTTCAATTCGGCCATCTGGATCACCAAAGACCCGGAGACGGGCGTGCGCAACGCGGGCGTGTACCGGGGCATGCTCAAGTCGCCGCTGCGCACCGGCGTGTTCTGCGACTCCAGCAACAACACCGCGCTCAACTGGGAGCGCTGGAATGCCGCCGGGAAGCCGATGCCCGCCGCGGCGGTGATTGGCGCGCCGCCGGCGGTGTACCTGTCGGCCATCCAGATGGCGCCGGTGGGGCTCGATGAGCTGGCTGTGGCCGGAGCCATTCTGGGACAGCCCGTTCAGACGGTGCGCTGTAAGACCGTCGATCTGGAGGTGCCGGCCCAGGCCGAGATCGTAGTCGAAGGCATCATTCGCACCGATTTCCTGGAGCCTGAGGGTTCCTTCGGCGAGGCCCACGGCTACCAGGACCCGCGCTCGCTGTCGTTCAGCTTCGAGGTGACGGCCATCACCCATCGGCGCGAACCGATCTTCGTGTCCATCCTGAGCCAGGTGACACCCAGCGAGAGCAGCAAGACCAAGCAATCGGGCTATGAGGCGCAGATCCTGCGCCATCTGCGCGAGACGTGCGGGCTGCGTGGCGTGCAGCGCGTGTCCTATCGCGAGGACTTGCTGAACCGGCAACTGTGCGTGATCGTGCTCGATAAGGTCGATCGCTACGAGCCGATGAACGCCCTGTACAGCATGCTCAGCACACGTCAGACGCCCAAGATCATGGTTGCCGTGGATGCCGACATCGACCCGACCAACGACACGATGGTCAATTGGGCCGTGGTCAATCGCAGCCAGCCGCATCGCGATCTGAAGGTGATTTACCCGCGCGTGACCCAATTCGGGCCGCTGCGCTATGTGGACGGTTACGACCGGGACGACTCGTGCATCCTGATCGACGCCACTCGCAAGGCTGATTTTCCACCGGTGGCGCTGCCCGCCCGAGAGTACATGGAGCATGCCCGCGAGCTGTGGGACGAGCTCGGCCTGCCCAAGCTCGAGCCGCGCGCGCCCTGGCATGGCTACTCGCTCGGCCGCTGGCCAGAGGAGCAAGCCGAGGAGGCCAGGCTGGCCACGGAGGGCCGCTACTTCGAGACTGGCGAAAAGCTCATCGCCCGAGCCGTGCCCGCGCCGCCGGGCACGAACCTACGTGAGGCCCGCCGCCACGATCTCTAGCACCTCGATGACATCAACCCTTATGCCAGCAGACCTCGGCCTCCAGGCCGTCGGGATCGCGGAAGAAGACGCTGAGCTGGCTGCCGAAGTCAGTGACGGTGCCGTCGCTGGCGCCCAGCTTCATCAGCCGCTGGCGGATTTCCTCGAGCGCCTCACGCGTGGGGGCGTTCAGGGCGAAGTGATCGAGGCGCCCGCGGCCGAACATCGGCGTCTGGACCTCGGCCTGGGTGTTATCCGGCACCTGGAAGGCGTTGAAGGCGCTCGGTCCGCCCAGGGACATGACCACCATGCGCTCGCCCTCGTGGCCGGCGTGCTTGGGGTTGTCGTGCTCGACCTTGGCGTCGAAGGCATCCTGGTAGAAGCGGATGAAGCGGTCCATATCCTTGGTCAGCACGGCGATGTGGTTTACGCCGTTCAGCAGCTTGTCCATGTGAACAGCCTAGCTCAGGACTGCTGAACTACGGCCACCGCCGGCTCGCCGACCGGCACCGGCGCAGATCGCTTGAACGTCTCCTTGATCTGGGTGCCCATGATGATGCCGGTACCCAGGCTCATGGCGCTCAGCAGGAGAAAGGAGGCGCCGAAGCCCAGCCCTTGCGCCATGGCGGCAAACGTCGCTGGGCTCAAGAAGCTGCCGATGTTGCGGATGAGACCCCACATGCCGAAAAACGCGCCCCGGGCGTGCGGCGGGGCGATGTCCGAGCCGACCACCTGCATGGTGCCCGATACGGTGCTCATCGAGACTCGGGCGAACAGGAACACGGCCACGTAGCTGGTGAACGGCCAGTGGCCAAAGGCCGACGCCGACATCACCAGCAGCGCCACGGCCAGCAGGCAGAAGCCCGGGCCGATGATCTTCCTGCGGCCGAAACGGTCCATCAGGCGGCCGGACATGAACGTCAGCGGCAGGCCAATGGCTCCGCCTGCCACCGCCAGAAGGCCTACAGTCTGGGGCCCGATGCCGTAGACATAGACCGCGTATAAGTCGAGCGTGCCACCGAACAGACTGCCCCGCGTCATGGAGGCTAGGAATTGGGCACACAGCAGCATCAGCACCGGCACCGTGAGCAAGCTGCTGTAGATGGCCAGCGTGGCACGCCAGCCGCGCTGGGCCGGCGCGTCACCGCTGGCGGCCCGCGTCTTTCTCCCGCCGGGGATTTCCGGCACCAGTACAAAGCTGGGCACGACGCTGATCAGCGCGATGAGGCCATACAGTAGGAACGGCGCTCGCAGGCCGAAGGCTCCGGCCACGAAGCCGCCCAGCGCCGGGCCCATCAGCCGCCCGGCGCTGTCCATGGCGAACATGCCCGTAATCTGCGTCCCTCGACGGTTGCCGCCGGTAGCGGTGATGATCTCGAGCCGGCCAATCATCCACATCTGCATGGCCCAGCCCTCCACGAAGCGGTAGATCAGCAGCTCGGGATAAGAGTGCGCATAGGCCATCAACAGCGACGCAATGCCCGTCAGGATCGGGCCCAGCAGGACCATCTTGCGCCCGCCGAAACGATCGATCAGATAGCCGGTCGGCACAGTTGACACCAGCCCGCCCAACTGGTTGACCACCAGGACCATTGAGGCCGTGCCGAAATCGACGTTGAACGATTTGGCGTACAGCGGTAGGGCCGGCGCGGCGATGCTGATGCCCGCCGCGAGGATGAAAGCCGGGACGTAGATCGAGAGGACAGTGCTGCGCGAGGAGGCGTTCGCGCTCAGCAACTCAGCTCTTGCCGGAAGCCGCGCGGATCTTGGTCATGAAGCTGGCGTCCACGACCTGGTCGGCCGTTATCGAGCCGTAGCGCTGGGCGTCGATGTCCCTATAGGCGA
>DATGVV010000833.1:0-4096 GCA_035299885.1 Chloroflexota bacterium
CAGTGCTGCCCAACACCACAGCTCCCACCAGAGCCAGCAAGCCGCCGGCGTAGTAGGGACGCTGATCGCGGGTGAGGCCCACGGCGAAACCGTCGACCTCGACGGCGGGGCCGCTGGAACGCGGATTGGCCAGGCCGCTCACTGTGAGCGTCAGCTCGTGCGTGCCGTAGGGCAGGCCGCTGGCCAGCGGCACGAGCACAGATGAGGCAGCCGGCGCGTACAGGTCCAGGGCGGCCCGGCCAGCGCCGTCCTTGGCGACCTCCGTGGCATAGGTCGGCGAACCATCGACGTCCACGTAGGCGATGCCCATGTCCGGGCCTCGCGCCGTCCGCAAGCTCACCGCGCTGCCCTCGAAGCGCAGCCGCGCCGTCGCCCCGGAGACCGGGCTCACCCGGCCTGACCCTCCCGGCTGCCACGTTCCGGCGTACTCGACGCCTTCGCCGGACGCCGCGTGCTCGCCCGTGCGCGCCACCAGCGGCGCATGGGTCAACGCCTGGATGGCCTGGTACACGGGCCGCGGCCGGAACTGCTGGTCGACCAGCCCGAAGAACTGGGTGGGGTCATTCGCAGCAGGCGAAGGGTCCTGGAACAGCCACAGGTTCATCACTCCCAGCCACGGCCATTCGCGCTGAGCCCGCTGGTAGGCCTCCACTGTGTACGCCGCCTGCTGCAGCAGGCTGACACTGCCCCAGGGCGAGGCGTCGCCGGTCCAGCCGGCCGGCAGGGCGTTCCAGCCGAACTCGGACACCCATACCGGCTTGGCGGCGTCGCCGTTGCGGACCATCACTTCTCGATCGAGCACCAGCCGGCCGAAGTTGGTGTTGTGGCTGTCGATGACGGCCTTGCGGGCCGCATTAGGGCGCCAGGGCAGGTCCTGCCAGGGGTCCTCCGGGCCGGCCCGGAGGCCATAAGCCTGGGCGCCAAGCACGTCGAAGTAGCCATGCGCGCCCGCGTCATACATCTGTTGCAGGTAGATGGGGTCGGGCCGGTTCTTCGTGCAGCAGTCGGTGGTCGGCGTCAGCGCCGCGGACAGGACGACGATGGACGGGTCGGCCTCCTTGGCCCGGGTGTAGCCGATCTGGAGCAGCCGCACGTAAGCCGCGGGATCGACGGGCTGGTAGCCCCAATCCTCGAAGCGATTGGGCTCGTTCCAGATCTGCACGTAGTGGATGCGGCCTTTGAAGTGCTGGACGAAGGCCGCCACGAAGTCGCCATAGTCGTCGAAGCGCTCCGGCGGGGCCGTTTCGGCGCTGCCCGACTTGCGCGCCCAATCGGGCGGCCGTTCCAGGCGGGCGATGACCTGCAGGCCGGCGGCGTTGGCAGCGTCGACCAGCCGGTCGTACTTGCCCCAGGCGGTGGTGGTGTTCTTGTGGTCGAAGAAGTCGCCCTTGGCCGAGATCTCGATCTCGTTCCAGGCGAACACCTGGCGCACGAATCCGAAGCCGGCCGTCTGGACCATCTGCACGCTGCGCTGCAGATCCTGGGGTTGCACGATCTTGTCGAGCTCGACGTTCACGCCGTAGCGATTAGCCGGCACGTTAGCCACCGGCGAGAACGAGGTGCCGTAGGTCATGCCGCGCGTGAAGAGCGTGGTCAGTGCCAGAATGGCAGCGCCCGCGAGCAGGAGGCCGAATCCCGCAAGCAAGCCAGCCTTTTTTGTCATGCCGAGCGCTAGCGAGACATCCGCAGGCCCAGGCGGCGGATTCCTCGCCAAGCTCGGAATGACAAAGTGACCGCCTAGTCTCCTACCACGAAGCCATCGATGAAGGCAAAGCCATCCTGCGTGGCCGGGTTGCGGGCACTGCTGAGCGTCAGCTGCAGCACATGCTTGTCGAAGCTCAGGTTGCCGGCAATAAGCTGCTCCTGGCCGTATTGCCGTTGGGGCGAGTACAGGTCCAGGTAGGCCCGCCCTTCGGCATTGCGCGGAAGCTTGCTGGGAGCTGTGGATGAGCCATCGATGGCCACGTTCACAATGCCGGCATTGGGGCCCGTGATGGTCTTGAGACGGATGCTCGTGCCGCGGAACGTAATCAGCATCGTCGAGTTTGGTTTATTGCTGGCCAGGTACGCCCGGCCGCTCGCTTGAGGATCGAGCCGGAGCTGCCAGTTAGGGTTGATCTTGCCGTCGTCACTGGGCTGCAGGGCGGGGTTGGTTGCCTCGTACTCGCCTGGCAGCGCAATCCGCAGCGCCGCCGTCTCCCGGGCGATCTCGGCATAGAGTGGCGTGGGCGAGAAGTCCGGGTTGACCATGCGGAAGTAGTACTCCGACTGCGCGGGCGAATTGCGCGTGCCGTCCTGACGGAAATACCACAGGTTGATCACGCCTACCCAGGGCCACTGGCGAGCCATGGCAACGGCATCGCGGGTGTAGTCCGTCTGCTGCTGCTCGGTCACCCGGCCCCACTTGAGGCGGTCCGGATCCTTGTCGGGCGTGATCTCGGGCGGCGGAGAGGTCCAGCCGAACTCGTCCAGCCACACCGGCTTGGCGGCGTCGCCATTGTCCTCCATGATCTTGCGCGCCAGCGTCACTCGCTGGAAGTTCAGCTTCTCGGGATCGGGCGGGTCGGTCGGTGGCAGCGACAGGCCGTAGCCGTTGGCGGACAGCACGTCGAAGGAGTCCTTAGCGCCGGCCTGGTACATGCCTCGCAGGAACTCCAAGTCGGATATGTTGCGATCCGACCGCTCTAGGGTAATGGCCAGCGGGGCGCTGAGGACGACGGCGCCGGGATCGGCCTCTTTGGCGCGCTGGTAGCCTATCTTGAGCAGCCTCACGTACCCGGCCGGGTCGGGTTTGTTGTTGCCCCACTCGGGGAAGATGTTCGGCTCGTTCCAGATCTGGTAGTAGTGGATGCCCTTCTCTTTGAAGCGCTTGACGACGGTGTACACAAAGTCGCCGTAGTCGGCGAAGTTATCGGGCGGCGCCTGCGGCACGCTGTTGTCCCGGCGCGTCCAGTTGGGCGGCGCGTCCAGACGCAGGATGGCCTGCAGCCCGAACTCGTTCATCAGCTCGATGCGCTTGTCGTACTTGGCCCAGGACGGCTTGTTGAACTTGGTGTCGACGAACTCGCCCTTGCGCTCGGGCTCGATCTCGAACCACGGGATCTCCTGCTTCACGAAGCCGATGCCCGCATCCTTGATCATCTGCAGCTCGCGGCGGATCTTCCACTCCTCAACCTCACGATCGAGAAAGACGTTCACGCCGTAGGGATTCACGTCCGTGAAGGGCACCGTCCGCGGCGGCAGTGGCTTGGGGCGATCGCCACAGGCGGCGAGCACAAGGGCAAAGGCCAAAGGGCAGAGGGCAAAGTGGCGCAGCCGGCGGCCGGCCTTCATCGCCAGGTCAACTCAAAGGAGGAGTAGGCCGCTGCCAGCGGGCGCCGATCGAGGCTTTGTCCCTGGGTGGCCTCGTAGGCCGAAACAGCCATGGTGTGCTCCAGGGTAATGGTGTTGATGGCTTCGGCATGGAACAACGCGGCGGGCAAGGCGATGTTATACGGCGCCCAGTCCCGGCTCATGGCCATCGAAGCCGCCGGCTGACCGTTGACCAGCACTGTCAGCTGCTGGCCAGGCGGGTAGGCTGCGCCATCCAGCAGCAGCTTGGCGTTCGCGGCGCGATCGACCCACAGGCGCAGGCGAGCCTGGCGATCCGTCCAGCGGGCGGCGACTCCGGCGACCGTTTCCGGTCGGTACCAGCCCTCCATCACGTAGCGCACATCCTCGGGCGTGCCGAGGTGAACCGGGCCGGCCGGCAGCGCCAGGTCGCGGTCGTGCAGCTCGTCCAGCGGACGATAGGCCGCCAGCCAGACGGTGGATGCCTTCGGCAGGACCAGCAGGTCACGCTCGAACGTACGAGTGGTCACGCCCACGAAGTTCTCCGGAAGTGCAAAGCCTTCTTTGTCGAGCAGCACCAGGTTGGAGTACTTGCCGGACGCCAGGTCGCGGTCCACCGCCGCGCGGTCGAGCTCATCCAAGAGGTACGCCTTAAACGTCGGGTCGCGGTAGCGAATCGCGTTGTACGAGGAGCCGGCCAGCACCAGCGTATCCTCAGGCCGGAACTCGCCGGCAAGGTAGGCTGCTGCCTGCTCCGGCGGGGCCT
>DATGVV010000834.1:0-8130 GCA_035299885.1 Chloroflexota bacterium
AAGGTGCGCGCCCGCTAGCTCCTCGTTGTCATCCTGAGGCCGAAGGCCGAAGGATCTTCCGCCGCAGCGGACGGGGAAGGTTCTTCGTCGCTGTGGCTCCTCAGAATGACATGGCGGGCTCCTTAGAGCCGACCAGCTTCGCGACTTCCGACAATACCTGTCGCTCCGCTTCCGCCAGCGACGCTTTCACCGTGCAGCCGGCCGCTTTCTTATGGCCGCCGCCGCCGAACTTCACGGCGACCACCGTGCAGTCGGTGTCGTCCATGCTGCGGAAGCTCACGTCCACCTCGTCTGGCCCTTGCTCTTTGAAAAGGGCGACGATGCTGGGCCCGTCGATGCCGGCCATGAACGACACAGCGCCTTCCAGGTCGTTGAAGTCGGCCCTGTGCTGGCGCAGCATGTCCAACGTGACCGTCGACCAGCAGTAGCGGCCGTCGGGGCTCATCTGCAGCGCCTCCAGCGAGGCGCCCCACAGGCGAGCCGACGGGAACGTCTTCTTGCGCCACGTCTCATGGGCAATCTGCGGCAGCGGCGCGCCCGCCTCCACCAGGTCGGCAGCGGCGCGCAGCGTGCGCGGGGAAACCGCCTGGTACTGGAATGAGCCGGAATCCGTGAAGATGCCGGTCAGGATGCAGGTGGCGGCCTCGCGAGTGATGGGATAGCCCAGCTCGCGCGCAAACGTGTAGACGATCTCGGCCGTGGCGGCCGCGCTGGTGTCGATCAGGTTCACCGTCGCCCAGCCGCTGTTGGTGATGTGGTGGTCGATGCAGATCGAGGGCACCCGCTCGAACAGGTCCCGATGCTGCTCGTACACCGAGCCGAAGCGCTGGATGTCGCTGGCATCGTGGCAGATGATCAGGTCCCAGTCCCGGTTGGGGATGTCCGGGCCTACACCCTCGTGACCGGGCAGGAACGTGAACTGTGGCGGGGTGGTGTTGTGGCAGGCGCGCTGAGCGTACTTGCCCGCGGCGGTCAGCACGTGGTACATGCCGAGCATCGAGCCCAGCGTGTCGCCGTCGGGATTGATGTGCGCGCAGACGATGACGTTCTGCGCCTTCTGAACCATTTCTTTGGCATTCATTCAAAGACAGCATAGCGGCGGGCCACTGCGAAATCGCAGCCGGCTTGCAATTTGCGAGCTCACCAGGTGGGCTAACGCTGCCCCAAGGCCTGAAAACTTCATCAGCGGCTGCCGGCTGCGAGATGCATGCCACTACTTGCCGGAGGGTGTAACCTAATGGCGACCGCTAGGGCGGTAGCTCTGGCTGCAAAAATATGCTCGGGGGCTAAGCCGATATGGCCGTATCTCGCAGAGGCTTTCTCAAGATCTCGGGGGTGGCGGCGGCAGGCACGGCGCTCGGCGGAGTGGCCGGCCTGGGCCTTCAGCCCAAGCGGGCCAAAGCGGCGGCGCAAGCGCTGCGCATCAAAAACGCGAAGGCTGTTCCCAGTGTGTGCCCCTACTGCGCCGTCGGCTGCGGCACGTTGGTCCACGTGGCGAACGGCCAGATCATCAATATCGAGGGCAATCCCGACAGCCCCATCAACCAGGGCAACCTGTGCCCCAAGGGCGCTGCCATCTACCAGCTCCACGTCAACCCCAACCGTCAGACGAAGGTCCTCCACCGCACCGCCGGGGCAACCTCGTGGGAGGAGATGGACCTGAACACGGCCATGGACCGCGTGGCCCAGCTCGTCAAGAAGACGCGCGACGAAACCTTTGTAGTGCAGGACTCGAGCGGCAAGAAAGTGATGGCCACCGAGCAGATCTTCTCGCTCGGCGGCGCCACTATGGACAACGAGTGGAACCACGTCCAGCAGAAGCTCATGCGTGGCATGGGCATAACACCCATCGAAAACCAGGCCCGTATATGACACAGCTCTAGCGTCCCCGGTCTGGGGGTACGGATGGGGCGAGGCGCCTGCACCACGTTTGCTGGCGACATGGCCAACGCCGACTGGGTGATGATCGAAGGCTCCAATATGGCGGAATGCCATCCCATCGCCTTCCGCTGGGTGATGCAGGCCAAGCTCAAGGGCGCCAAGATCATCCACGTCGACCCGCGCTTCACGCGCACCTCGGCTATGGCCGATATCTACGCGCCGATCCGCGCCGGCGCGGACATCGCCTTTCTGGGCGGCCTGATCAACTACGTCATCCAGAACGAGAAGTACTTCAAGGACTACGTCCTCAACTACACCAACGCGCCCATCATCGTCGGTGACGACTTCAAGGACACCGAGGATTTGGAGGGTGTGTTCTCGGGCCTGATGCAGAACACGGATCCGGCCCAGCCCCAGGCCTACAACCCGGCCTCCTGGGGCTACAAGCGCAGTGGCTCACCGCCCAACCCGGCACCGGCAACCTCCGGCCCGCCGTACGACGATCTGGTCAAGTCCCTGGTGCCTGCCCCGGCGCAGAAAGACATGACGCTGCAGGATCCGCGCTCGGTCTTCCAGATCGTCAAGCGCCACTACTCGCGCTACACGCCGGAGATGGTTGAGCGGGTTACTGGCGTTCCTCGAGACGTGTTCCTGAAAGTCGCGCAAACTGTTACCGACAACTCCGGCCCAGAGCGAACCGGTGTCATCGCTTACGCCGTCGGCTGGACACAGCACACCTATGGTCCGCAGATGATTTCGACGGCCGCGCTGCTGCAGCTCCTCTTGGGCAATATCGGGCGGCCCGGCGGCGGCGTCATGGCCCTCCGCGGCCACGCCACCATCCAGGGTTCGACCGACCTTCCGACCCTTTACCACAGCATCCAGGGCTACATGAATGCCCCCGACACACGGAAGAACCACGCCACCCTCAAGGACTTCATCACGACCGAAACGGCGCCTATCGCCACGGCCTATTGGGGCAACCTCCCCAAATTCATGGTCAGCTACTTGAAGTCGGTGTACGGCAAGAGCGCAACCAAGGACAACGATTTCGGCTACGACTGGCATCCAAGGATCACCGCTGACCTGTCGCACATGCCGATGTTCGTGCGCATGGCCGAGGGCAAGGTCAAGGGCTTGATGGCCATGGGCCAGAATCCGGCCGTAGGCGGCCAGAATGCGCGCCTTCAGCGCAAGGCGCTGGCCAACCTGGAGTGGCTGGTGGTCAAGGATAATTTCCTCACGGAGACGGCTGCCTTCTGGTACAACTCGCCGGAGATCAAGAGCGGCGAGCTCAAGCAAGCCGACATCAAGACCGAGATCTTCTTCTTCCCCTCAGCCCAGGTAGCCGAGATGGACGGCAGCTTCACCAATACCCAGCGCTTGGCGCAGTGGCACGAGAAGGCAGTCGATCCGCCCGGCGACGCCCGCTCCGACATCTGGTGGACCGTCCAGATGGGCAACCGCCTCAAGAAGCTGTACGAGGGCTCGAACGATCCCAAAGACGCCGGCGTCAAGAATCTGCTGTGGGATTTCATGCCCGACAAGCCGCTCGAGAACACCAAGATCGAGGGCGAGCCGGACGTGTTGAAGATCCTGAAGGAGATCAACGGCTACGAGACCGACACGGGCAAGCTGCTGCCTGGATTTGCGGCCTTCAAGGATGATGGCTCGACGACCGGGGCGTCCTGGATCTACAGCGGTATCTATCCGGCGGAGGACCAGAACAAGGCTGCCGCCCGCAAACCCGACCCTGACTTCAAGCCTGGCACTCACCTGGGCTGGGGTTTCGCCTGGCCGGCCAACCGCCGCATCATGTACAACCGCGCCTCGGCCAAGCCTGACGGCACGCCCTGGTCTGAACGGAAGAAGTACATGTTCTGGGACGCCGAAAAGAAGACGTGGACCGGCCCGGACGTGATCGACTTCGCGGCCACCAAGCCGCCTGACGACAAGGCGAAACCGGGTGGCATCAACTTCGACGCCATGGACGGGACGGGCGCATTTATCATGAGGCCCAACGGCTTGGCCATGCTGTTTGTGCCGTCGGGCTTGGTCGATGGTCCGATCCCGACCCACTACGAGCCGGCCGAGTCGCCGGTCCATAATCCGCTGTATCCCAAGCAGGACACCAGCCCGGTGCTCAAGTACTGGAAGCGGGACGACAATCAGCTGGCCGGTATAGCCAACGACAAGTACCCGCATGTGCTGACGACCTACCGGCTCACCGAGCACCATCTGTCGGGCGTGATGAGCCGCTGGCTGCCGTGGCTGGCCGAGCTGCAGCCCGAGCTGTTTACCGAGATCAGCCCGGAGCTGGCCAAGCAGATCGGCGTCAACAACACGGACATGGTCAAGATCTCTACACCGCGCGGAGCAATCACGGCTAAAGCGCTGGTCACCTCCCGCTTGAGGCCGATGCAGATCGACGGCAAGACCGTCCACCACGTTGGCCTGCCGTGGCACTGGGGCTATCAGGGGGTCGTTACCGGCGCCGTCACCAATGACCTCACCGCCTTGGTGGGCGATCCAAATGTGAGCATCCACGAAGGGAAAGCCTTCGTGTGCCAGGTGGAGAAGGCCTGATGGCAGCGATGGGTTTCTACACCGACACAACGGTCTGCATTGGCTGTAAGGCCTGCCAGGTGGCCTGCAAGGAGTGGAACCAGCTTCCAGCTACCAACGGCGGCAAGGCGACGCTCAGCGGCAACAGCTACGACAACACCGTGCGGCTGTCCGGCGAAAACTGGCGGCACGTCAAGTTCATCGAGCAGTTCGATTCCAACCACAACGGCCGCTGGCTGATGATGAGCGACGTCTGCAAGCACTGCGTCCAGGCGGGTTGCCTCGAGGTGTGCCCCACCGGCGCCATCACCCGCACGGAGTTCGACACGGTCGTCATCCAATCGGACGTGTGCAATGGCTGCCGCGACTGTATTGCCGCCTGCCCATTCGGCGTGATTGACATCAACCCGGCGACGAACACGGCCCAGAAGTGCACTTTGTGCTACGACCGCATCTCCAATGGCCTCACGCCGGCCTGCGCACAGGCTTGTCCTACGGCTTCGATCCAGTTCGGGACCATCGACTCACTCAAGCAGGCGGCAAACGCCCGCGTCCAGCAGCTGCAGTCGCAGGGCGAAAAGGGCGCCTACCTCTACGGCGCCGACGACAAGATGCTGGGCGGCCTCAACTCCTTCTACCTGCTGGTCGATAAGCCCGAGGTCTACGGGCTACCGAGTAACCCGCAGCTGCCCAGCCGCAACCTGGTGGGCAGCTCGGCCTTCAGCGCGCTTACGGCTGCCGGCGTAGGGCTAGCCGCGCTGATTTCCTTCCGAAACCGCGGCGCCCGCCGAGACGCCGACGAGAGTTCCTCGCCCCCCGCGGGGGGAGAGGTTAGGTGAGGGCCCTCTGATGTCCGACACGCTGTTCACCCAGGCGCCGCACTGGGAATGGCTGATCGTCCTGTACTTCTTCTTCGGCGGCATCGCGGCCGGCGCCTACGCCATAGCGGTGGTCGTCGATTTCGTGGGCAGCATCGAGGATCGGGCGGTGTCGCGCATCGGCTACTTGGTCGCGTTCCCGCTGATCGTCATTTCCGGGCTGCTGTTGACCCTGGACTTGGGCCAGCCGCTGCGCTTCTGGCACATGCTCATCGCCTCCCAAACCGGCGACATCATGCTCAAGTGGTGGTCGCCCATCTCGGTTGGCTCGTGGGCCCTGCTGGTGTTCGGCGCATTCACGTTCGTATCGTTCCTGGGCGCCATCGGCCTGCGGCCCCTGGAGGCGCTGCCCGCGCGCGGGCCTTTGGGCGCCTTGTTCGGCCTGGTAGGCGCGGTGTTCGGCATGTTCATTGCCGGCTACACGGGTGTGCTGCTGAGCGTGACCAATCAGCCGGTGTGGGCCGACAGCCAGCTGCTGGGCGCACTCTTCCTGGCCTCGGCCGCCTCGACGGCCATCGCCGTGCTGCTGCTGATCGTCGCCCAGCGCAACGCTGGCCATGGGCTGCTGGCCCGGCTGGAGCAGGCCGACAACTGGGTGATGGGCATCGAGCTGGTGGTTATCATCGCCTTCCTGGCCACGTTGGGCAGCCTCAGCGGCCGTTTCATCCTGAGTGCCTGGGGCGCGCTGCTCATCCTCGGCGTGGCTGTGCTTGGCAATATCGCCCCGCTGGTCATTCACTGGCGCGGCCGCGAGGCGGCGCTGCAGACGGCCTCCTATGCCGCCGTGCTGGCGCTGGTGGGCGGCTTCTTGCTGCGCTTCGCCATCATCATGGGCGCCCAATCGCTGTGATCAAACCGCTGCTTGTCGCCGCCCTGGCGCTGCTGCTGGCAGCCTGCAGCCCCGAGGCGGGGCGCGTGCGCAGCGGAGGGCCAGGCGCGGACACCGGTAACCGGGGCGACCAGGTCCAGCTCCATCCGGGCAACGAGGGCTTCTACGGCACGCCCAACCTGAACCCGCGCGTCACGGTTCCCAAGAAGTAGCGCTTGCCGGTTTCCCTGGAGGAAGTCGCCGCCGGCGATCCGAACCTGCGTCCCTACACGGAGTTGCTCGCCGGGGCTCTGGAAGCTGCACGCGAGCCGCTGTGGCTGCAGACCGTCACCGGTCTGGAAGTCTCCGCGCTGGCCCGCCTCCACGCCGGCGAGCCCGTTCTGCACGGCGCAGTGCTGAGCTTGCCGCAACAGGCTCTGACAACGCTGTATGACCGCCTCCGCGGTGCTATCCCCTCGCCCGCCGCGCCGGGAGAGGGCGAGGGTGTGGGGGGCCTGAGCCTCCAGGCGCTGAACGAGGTCCTGAGCCTGCAACTCACGGACGGCCCCCTGGCCACCATCCTTCAACTCGCGCTGCTTCCCGTGCTGGTGGCTGCCGCGAAAAACTGCGCCGGCGCCGTGGCGGAAGCGCAGTGGCAAAACGGCATCTGCCCCGTCTGCGCCGCGTGGCCGGCGCTTACCGAATCCCGGGGCATGGACCGCCTGAGGATGCTGCGCTGCGGCCGCTGCGGGAGCGAGTGGAAGCTGCGGTGGCAGCTATGCCCGTTCTGCGCCAACGACGCCCACGCGAGCCTGACCTACCTCTACAGCGATGAGCTCGGGGAGGCCCGGCGGGTGTTCGCCTGCGAGCGCTGCCATGGCTACCTCAAGACCCTGGCCACGCTTTCGGCCATCGAGCCGCTGAGCGTAGCGGTCCAGGATCTGGCCACCCTGGAGCTCGACCTGGCCGCGCTCGACGCCGGCTACCAGCGGCCCGCCGAGGCCGGATTTTCGCTGGACGTGCAGCTGATCTGGCAGTGACGCCGCAGAACGTGCGGCCGGCCGCGGTGTGCGAGCTGCTGCTGACCTCGATCGAGGTGGCCGAGGGCCGGCGCAAGCGCCGGGCGCGGAACACCACGCCGGACAACATCGGCTTGAACCTCAAGCTCGAGCTGCTGCAGCAGTGCATCGAAGATGATCCCGCCCCCGACCAATTCGAGGCCTGGCTGTTGCAGGCAGCACTGAAACCCGGCCAGGCCAGCGGGCCCATCCGCGCCGTCTGTTCGGACATCCTGTTCGAGTGGCAAACGGCGTTGACCGACCCCGACTACCGCGATTGGCTGCTGGCCGGCCCCGAAGGCGAGGAACCGCCTCCCGAGTAGCGCTGACAGCTTGACAGATGTCTCGTGGTGCCTACACTGGCTCACACCCGACATTTACCTGTGGAGGTGCTCGACCGTGGCCGATATTCGAGGCGTTGGTAAGCCAATCCCGTATTCCGACGACAATCCCATCGAGCAGTGGATGGAGCGCTTTCGCAAGGAACGCGACAAGATCAAGCGCGAGCCAAAGAACGACGAGGAACGGCGGCTTCTCGGGCGCTGGCTGGGCTATCGCGGGCGTGACGAGCTGGAAAGCATCGTCGGCTCGGCCTGCTACGCCTACAGCCACTTTGGCGCCGAGCTCGATTCCGAGTGGCGGCTGCTGTTGGCCGATCACATCCGCACCGAAGCGGGCCATGGCTGGGGCTACATCAACCAGGCCAGGACGCTCGATCCGTCACGCGACCACACGCAGGCCGATCCGGAGTTCGCGGCCGAGCACGGCCTGCACCGCAACGCCAATCACATCGAGATGCAGAAGCGCGACTTCCTGAGCTTCGTCATCGCCGGCAACCTCTGGCCCTACGGCCACTGCACGGCCCCGACGATCCAGAGCATCGTGATCACTACCCCGAAGGTGCTGGACTTCGAGGAGCGCGTGGTCCAGGCTGAAGAAC
>DATGVV010000835.1:0-11456 GCA_035299885.1 Chloroflexota bacterium
GGAAGCTCTCCCGCCGGCCGTTGCCGGACGGCTGCACGCCGAAATGGCGGGCGCTGATGCGGTCTTGCAGATAGCCCTGCAGCACGCCGTTCTCGATGAGGACGTTCTTTTGGGCCACGTTGCCCTCGTCGTCCACGTTGATGGTGCCGCGGCTGTGGTCGATCGTGCCGTCGTCGATGACGGTGCACAGCTCGGAGGCCACCGGCTGGCCCACGCGATCGGAGTACATCGACGTCTTCTTGCGGTTGAAATCGGCCTCGAGGCCATGGCCGACCGCCTCGTGCAGCAGAATGCCGGACTCGCCGGCGCCGAGCACCACCGGGATGTAACCGGCGGGGGCGTCAACGCCCTGCTGTTGAGTCACGGCCATGCGGGCGGCGTTGCGGGCAATGTCCTCGGGCGTGTGGTCGACGAAGTACTCCATGCCCACGCGGCCGCCACCACCATCGATGGCCGTTTGGCGGCTGCTGCCCATCTCGGACAGGCACTGCACGTTGAAGCGCAGCATGGGCTGGAAGTCGGCCATGAGACGGCCATCGCTGGTGGCCACCATCACGTGCCTGACCTCCTCGACAAAGCTGATGCTCACGCGCGTGATGGACGGGTCGTAGGCGCGAGCGGCGTCGTCGGCGCGGCGGATGATGGCCAGCTTCTCGGCGCTGGGAATCTCAATGGAAGGCTTGCCGATGCGGTAGCGATCCGGGCCCCGCTCCTCAGCTACGCCCACCGGGCCCACCTTATCCTGGCGATCGCAAATCTTGGCCGCGGTTGCCGCCGCCTGGCGCATGCTGTCCAGGCTGAGGTCCTCGGTGTAGGCGTAGCCGGTGCTGTCGCCCGAGAGCGCGCGCACCCCCAGCCCCTGCGTGATGCCGCCGGCGGCGGTCTTCACCTTAGATTCCTCGAAGGCGATGCTGCTGTTCTGGCGATGCTCGAAATACAGATCGGCGTAGTCGCCGCCGCGGCTCAGCGCCACATCCAGCAGATCCGTCAGAACCCGCTCGTCGATGCCATAACGGCTGCGGAAGAGCGAGCGGGCAGCATCGGCAGAGTAGTCGTTGAGGGTGGGCATGGGTTGACTATACTGTGGGCTAGCCATGAAATCCCTCGTCGCCCCGGTGGTCGCCTGGGGCAAGGCACACCCCTATTTGAGCTGCTGGATCGTGCTCGCGATCGGCATGGTGATCATGCTGCTGGCATCGAGTACGCATGCCGGGCTGCTGCCCTCGCAGCTCGCCTTCCTGGCGGTGATGACGGTACTGCTGGCAGGCGCCTGCGTGTGGATCATCAGCTGGGACGCCGACGAGGACGAGCCGGCCGAGGAGCCTTCCTAGCCCGCTTGCTCTGACCCCCCCGGGCAGTTGGTATTATTTCGAGGCCTCCTGCCGAGGTGGTGGAATTGGTAGACACGCGGCGTTCAGGGCGCCGTGCATGTACTTGCGTAAGGGTTCGAGTCCCTTCCTCGGCACCCCTTCAAAGCTTGCGAGCTTTGAGCGTCGCTGCCGCTGCCCGAGCTAGCGGACTGTAAGTAGCCTACCTACTTATACAAGCTTGCTATGTAGCCGCTGTCGTCGAGGGACTTGACCCAGTGGTTGTCGACGAAGGCGTTTGGGTCGGCGGTTTTGGCGGCGGGGTTGCTGGTGCTCAGCTCGTCGAGGACGAGCTTGACGCCTCGGACGTCGGCGTAGGGCGCTTTGTTGAGGTGGGGGGACACGAGGTCGTAGACGCCCGTTAGGAACTCCTGGTCCTCGTTCTTGGAGTATTTGGCCAGGATCTTCTGAGTGGCGGCGGGCTCTTTGAGCATGAAGGGCACGGCCTGCACTATCGACCTCATCATGCGCTGGACGGTGTCCTCGTGGGCATTGGCCCATTTCTTGGAGACGGCGTACCAGCCGGCGGGGTAGGGCACGCCGAGGCTGGCGATGTCCACCAGCATGTGGTAGCCCGCCTTACGCACCTGAACGATGTTGGTGCTGCCGATGGAGCCAGCTTGCGCGGCGCCGTTTTGCATGGCGGCGAAGATGGCCGGCGGGTTGTTTACGGCGGTGTAGAACACGTCCTTTTCCGGGTCCAGCTTGAGGCTGCGCACGCCGATCTTGGCCGCCGTGTAGGTGGACGAGGTCAGCGACGTGACCGCGATTTGCTTGCCTTTGAGGTCCGCCGCGGTCGTCACCGAGGGAATCGAGTAGAGCCAGAACAGGAACGCTGTGTCGACCGCGCCGATGAACTCCAGATCAGCGCCGGCCAGGCTGGCGGCTACGACTTCGGGCCCGCCCTCGTAGCTCTGGATCTGGTTGGACATCAAGGCTGCGTTCGGCTGCGAACCGGCGCCGATCGAGACCACGTCGGCGTCGAGGCCGTTCTGCTCGAAGAAGCCCTGCTCCTTGGCGACCATGGCCGAGAGCTGGTCCAGGGTGAAGGACGTGTAGGCGATAGCGATCTTCTCTTTTGCAGCTGGCGCTGACGCAGCTACGCTGGCGCTGGCGCTCGGCTTGGCCGCGGCCTGCTGGCTGGACGACGCAGTGGGAGCGGCGGCGCCGCCACAGGCTGCAATCAAGAGAACCATTGCCAGGGCTGGAAAAGCAGCTGCCCGCATCGGGGCAGTATATGCCCCCGACCCCTACCCACCTTTCCTAGAGCCGTCACCAAGCCGCGGTACCTGGCGTTGCAGAGGCCGAAGAGGAGATCTCCCCTGAGCAGCCTCCCAGCCCGCGTTCGCTATGCCGCCCTGAGTTATGCCGCTGCTGGCTGCACGCTTGCCTCCGTGATGGTCGGGGGACTGTTGGTGAGGCCCGGCGCAGGCGCCCTGCCGGTGGCCCACGTGACCGAGGTCGAGCCCGTGGGCGTGCTGTCGCAGCCGCCCGCGGCCATCACGGCTCTTGTTGCTGCGAACCCAGCATCCGACGCGCCGGCTCCAGCGTTAGGGGCTCCTCAAGAGGCTGCGGCGCAGCAGCCCGAGCCGCTGGTCACTCCGAGACGGCCGGCGCCGCGGCAGCACCAGGCGCCAGCGCCAGGACCGCTGGCGCAGGCCACAGTGGCGATCTCCGATAGGGGCATCTCGCCACGGACCGTTTCCGTTGTTTCCGGGGGGACGATTACGTGGATCAACAGGGGATCGGCGGTGCACACCGCGACACGCCAGCCCGACCTACCCTACCGCCTGGACAGCGGCGGGTTGGCATCTGGCCAGAGCTACAGCCAGAGGCTGCTCGATCCCGGCACCTACCGCTACACCTCGGCGCCCGATTGCCTGGATGGCCAGCGCCAGCCGAGCTTCGATTGCTCAGAGGCGATCGTTAACGTCACGGCTGCCCCGGGCACGACGGGGCAGTTGCGCCTGGAACAGGCACCGTTGGCGGCCATGGTTACGATGACCGACCACGGCTTCTTGCCCGCTCGGCTGGCGATCAGGGCCGGCGGCTCGGTGACCTGGACGAACGAAGGTTTTGCCGTGCACACGGCCACGGCCGTGGGCCCGGTCCGGCCGTTCGACACGGGCGGCCTGGCGGCCCATCAGAGCGCCACCACAACCTTCTCGGCGCCAGGGACATTCGCCTTCTCATCCGCGCCAGACTGCCTGAATGGCAACCACAGCGCGCAGTTCGACTGCGGCGCGTCGTTCACCGTCACGGTGGTAGCCGGCTAAGCCCCTAGCAGCCTAAAGCATCCCGCTGGTATGCCGAGAATAAATGCGAGGGCAGGGATGCCTACCAGGCCTTACTTGCGGAGCAAGGAGGGCCGGCATGGATGCCGAACAACCCCCTGCCAGATAGAGAAGCCCCGGACGGCGGTGTCCGGGGCTTCTCTCTTTAGTGCTGCTTGTCCTGGGCGAGCTTGTGCTCTGTTTGCCGGAGCTCGGCGATGCCATTAATAATCGGGTGCGTACCTGGCACGCCAACCGGCCCGTTGGGGCTGTTGCTCAGCTCGGCGTTGTGCTGCGCGACGTCCTGGGCAAGCCGCGCCGCTTCCGAGATATCGGCACTGTCCACCAGGTTGACGGTCGCAGCGGCGATGGCGCGGGTGAGCGCGGCATGCGGACGGATGGGCTGGCCCAGTACGCCAGCGGCGTCAGCCGCCAGCTGACCAGCGGGGATCCTCGAGTGGATTACGTTTCCGACTTCGGCCATAGGTGACCTCCGAAATGAAGTTCTGCAGAGGAATCCATTCCGGCTGCTCCCATCGCGGCATCCCGCCGCGGGCGCATCCTGGCCTGCGCTAATTATGCCGCCTTCTTGGATAAAAGGCAAGGGGCCGCCCACATAGGTAGCCCCAAATGGGCGGAGGCGAAAGTCAGGCCGAGTAGTCAGCGGGCGAGCGATTGTCTATGGTGGACAAGGTGGAAGTAGCCGGCTGGGATCTCGTGACCCTCGGCATCACCGTGCCACGCAGCCATTTCTGCATTTGCTGCCTCACATTCCATGGGGCCGGCATGCAGCGGCACGGCATCACCTACTGCGTCCCCTGTTGGGAGCGGCGCCAGAACGGCGAGCTGTGCGGGCACTCGTCCAGCCTGCCGACTACTCGGGAGAAGCGGGCGAGCTAGAAGTCCTTACCCCGCCCTCTCCCGTTGCGACAGAAGCGGGTAGGGATGTACAATCGGCGGCCAAACCACCAGGAGGCCGCACCTATGCTCAGGCGATTTCTGCCCGGCGCACTCGTCCTCATCCTCGGACTGCTGCAGGCGTGCGGCGGCGCGGCTGCGCCAGCGCCTTCCACCGCGACTGGCTCCAGCGTGAGCGGAAGCAACCTCAAAGACCTGGTGGCCGCCGCGAACCGCGAAGGCAAGGTCAAGCTGTACATCAACAGCAGCGTCTTCACCGATCAGTGGCTACGCACCTTCGAGCAGGCCTTCAACGACAACTTCGGGACGAAGATCGCCATCGCCGGCACGCCGGGAGGCAACTTCACTTCCGACACGGCCAAGGTCGTGACAGAGGCCTCGGCTGGCCAGCAGCCGAGCTGGGACGTGATGTTCACTACGGATGCGCATTACGCCACGCTGTCCAAGGCGGGGCTGCTGGGCAATGGGGACTGGGTGAAATCATTCGGCGCGCCGGAGAAGGCGGTGGTGTTCGGTGGAGGCGGCTTCACCTTCTCGCAGCAGTTGGTGACGCCGGCGTACAACAGCAAGCTGGTGCAGGCCAGCGACCTCAAAGCGTGGGACGACCTGCTGGACCCCAAGTGGGCCGGCAAGATCGGCGTGAACACGGCCACCCATCACTGGGGCCGGCTGTCGCTGCCGTGGGGCGACCAGAAGACCACCGCGTTCATCGAGAAGCTGGCAGCGCAGAAGCCGAAACTCGGGGCAACACCGGAGACCGCGCAGCGCCTCGAGCTGGGTGAGATCGCCATCGCGGCGACCAACACGTCGACGTTCGTGAACGACAGCCAGAAGAAGGGCGCGCCCGTGGCCGCCGCCGCCGTCGAGCCCATCCTGCTCGTCTACAACATGGCGGGCCCGCTCAAGGGCGCGGCCAACCCCAACGCGGCCGCGCTCCTGGCCGGCTTCATGGCCACGAAGAAGGCACAGGACCTGTATGAGGAGGCGAGCGGCGAGAGCTCGGTCTTCGTCACCGGCTCGAAGTACAACAAGCTGGTCGAGGGCAAGCAGTTCGTGGTCATGACTGACGACTTCCTGGCCGGGGAGCTGGACAGCCGTACCGCGAAGTACGGCAAGCTGCTGGGCTTCAGGTAGCCTTTCGACTGTTTGGGCCGACGTGAGCGCCGCCGTTCGCCTGGAGGTCCCTCACCCTAGCCCTCTCCCGCTGCGACGGGAGAGGGGGCTGGCCCTGATAGCTGGTCTGCGCCAGCATGGGTTTGGGTACGCCATCCTAGCGCTCATTTGCCTGCTGGTAGGCGGCCCCTTGGCAGCGGGGCTGGCGATGAGCCTTCACAAGGGGCTGCCCGGGCGAGCGGGCGCGCTGTCCCTGGAGAATTTCCAGACCGCCTACCTCGACCCCACGCTGCTCGAGATCCTCGGCAACACCGTGCGCTTTGCCGGCGGAACCGTGCTGGTGTCGCTGCTGTTCGCGGTACCGCTGGTGTGGCTCCTGCTCAGGACGGACATGCCGGGCAAGAGCGTGGTTTTCGTGCTGATGATCGCCACCTTGCTGGTACCGGTATTCCTAGGCGCGATGGGCTGGATCCTGATGTTCAGCCCCGAGATCGGCCTGGCCAATGCCGTGGCCAAAGCGGTGTTCGGCCTCACGGAGCCGCCGTTCAGCATCTACAACATCCCGGGCATGGCCGTGGTGCAGGGGCTGTCGCTGGTGCCGGGCTGCTTCTTTATGCTGGCGGCCGCTTTCGGGGCCATGGACCCGGCCCTCGAAGAGGCCTCGCTCATCACCGGCGCCGGACGTTTGAAGACCATCTTCACGGTCACGCTGCCACTGGCCTGGCCTGCCATCGCAGCGGTGATGGTCTACATGTTCATGGTCTCCGTATCGTTGTTCGACGTACCGGCGGTCATCGGCTGGCACGCACGCATCTTCGTGCTGAGCTCGCTGGTGTACTTCGCGGTGAACCCCAGCGTGGGGCTGCCGTCGTACGGGCTGGCCGGCGCCTATGGCGTGCTGATGGTCGGGTTGGGCATACTGCTGGCCTTCTTCTATTTCCGGATCGCTCGCAACAGCCGAAAATACGCGGTGGTCACGGGCCGGGGCTACCGGCCAACGCTCATGAAGCTGGGCCGCATGCGCTGGCCCGCGCTGGGCTTCGTGAGCCTCTATGGCCTGCTGGGGCTGGCGCTGCCGTTGATGTCGCTGCTGTGGGCCGCCATCCTGCCGCGCGCGGAAGCGCCGTCCATCGAAGCGCTGAAGGACCTGACCTTGGCGAACTTCGCGCTCATCCCTCAATACGTCGGGCTGAAGCCATTCGTGAACACCGCCGTGCTGGTGGTGCTGGCGCCCACGCTGGCCGTGGCGCTGAGCGTGCTCGTGTCGTGGGTGACGATCCGCCACCAGTTCCCTCTGCGCGGCGTGCTGGACACGCTGGCCTTCATGCCGCAGGCCGTGCCGCACATCCTGATCGCGGCCGCGCTGGCCTACCTGGCGCTGGTGTATCGCGCCTGGCTGCCGATCTACGGCACCATCGTCATCATCATCGTGGCCGACGGCATCGCCTTCCTGGCCTATGGCAGCCGGACGCTGAACAGCGCCATGATCCAGCTGCACCAGGAGCTCGAGGAGTCCGGGCGCATCTGTGGCTCGTCACGCTTGCAGGCGCTCAAGAGCATCGTGCTGCCGCTGATCGCCGGCGCCGTATTCAACGCCTGGCTGTTCATCAGCCTGCTGTCGTACCGCGAGGTGACCGCCGCGCTGCTGCTCAGGTCCAACGAGAACGTGGTGCTGTCGACGCTGCTGTGGAGCTTGTGGAACAACGGCAAGTCGCAGCAAGTAGGCGCGCTGGGCGTGGTGCTGATCGGCATCACCCTGATGATTGCCTGGATGGCCCGCGGGCTGCTGTCGCGCGGTCTGCAAACCAGCTCCCAAATGTCATCCTAGTTATGTGAGGTTGTCCCGCCGGCAATTTTTAGGGGCGAGCGCGGCGGGATTGCTGGCGCTGCCGCTGGCTGGCTGCGGCGGGGCCGCGGGGCCGGCGTCGAGGGTGGCAGACGATACGGTGCGAGTGGCATACGCGGAGCTGCAGCCGGCGCTCGATCCGCATGCATGGAGCACAGCCACGGGGCCGCGCACGCTGGCGCCGCTGTTCGATGCGCTGACGTTCATCCAGAGCGACGGCAAGCTGCGGCCCTCGCTGGCCATTGCCTGGAACCAGAAAACGCCCACTACGTGGCAGTTTCGGCTAAGGGTGGGCGACGCCAAGTTCCACACTGGTGAGCAATTTACGCCCGAGTCGGTGCGCTTCACCTTCGAGCGGCTGCACGAGGCCAAACTGCCGCTGAGCCGGCTGGCTGCCGTTGTGGAGCGCGTGGACATACTGGACCCGGGCACGGTAGACATCGTGACCAGCGAGCCCGACGGCAACCTGCCGCGCTGGATCAGCGCCATCTACATGCTGCCGCCTCACTATTTCGGTCAGGCAGGCGAACGCGGTTTTGCCGAGCAGCCGGCGGGCACCGGGTTTTGGGCGCTGGACGACTTCCAGGCGGGCGGGCACCTGCACCTGGCGGTCTTTCGGGACAGCTGGCGGCGGGCAGCGGGCAGCGACGCGCCCCTGCTCAAGAAGCTGCTGCTGGACGTGGTGGCGGAGTCCTCGGCCCGCGTCGAGGCGGTCCGCTCGCTGGAGTTCGATCTCGCGACCGAACTGAGCTCGGACGAGATCAAGCCGCTGCAGATGACAGGCTTCGCCGCCGAGACGGCGAACCTGGGCCAGTTGAACGCGGCGGATGCGGGCTGGCAGGCAGCGGCCTTCGGGGCGCCGCTCGGCTCGGGCACCGCTGCCTACGCGGCCGCCGCCAACGTCAAAGGCGTGACGGCGCTGCCGAACGGCTCGTGGTGGTTCGATCGGGTGACCAAAACGACGCTCCAGCGCATCGCGCGCGCCGGGGGCGCCTAGCGCTTCGGCTTGGTTTTGATGAACCACTGCGCTTGGGTAGCGAAGCGCTCCCAGGGGTGGATGGCCGCCGGGAGCGAGACGCCTTGCACGCTGCTGTCCACCGCGTACTGATAGACGGGGTGGAACAGCAGGACCGCCGGCAGATCGGTGGCAAAGATAGTCTGGAACTCCGAATAGGCCCGCTTGCGGGCGGCGACGTCGACGTTGCTGCGGGCCAACTCCAGTTGGGCGTCGGCCTGCTGGTTTTTCCAGCCGCTGAAGTTCAGCCCCTCGACGGTGGCCTGGCTGGAGTGCCACAGCGCGTAGGGATCGGGATCCCCACCGGGCACATCCCAATCCAGCAGCGCCACCTGGAAATTGCGGGGCGCCAGGAAATCCTTCACCAGGCCATCAAAGCCAACGGCCTGCACGTTGGCGTCCATGCCAATCGTCTTGAGCTGCTTGGCAATGGCGGTAGCCAGCGCCACGTGATCGGGAAGGTCGGCCACGAGGATCACCGGCGCCAGACGCTGGCCGGCTCGACTGCGGATGCCATCCGGCCCGCGCTGCCAGTTGGCTCGATCGAGCAGCGTCTCGGATTGGATGGGATCGTAGGCGTAGCGGCGGATGCCGGCGTCGAAAGCCCATGAGGTAAACGGGATGGGGCTGTCGTCTACCTGGGCCAGGCCATCCATGAAGTCGCGCAGCAGGCCATCGCGATCGATGGCGTAGGCGAGGGCCTGGCGGACCTCGGGCCGGCCCATGAGCGGATCGTTCAAGTTGAAGCACAGGCCATCGAACGACGGCTGGATGGCGCGGTAGAAGCGCACGTTGGGGTTCGAGCGCAGCAGGGCAGATTGGGCGCCATCGGCGTGCCAGTCGCCCTCGGTCTCACCGCGCAGCAGCGCCTGGGCGGCGGAGGCATCGTCCTTGTAGAAGCGGAAGACCATGCGCGAGATGTAGGGCTTAGCAGCGTAGTACTCGTCCGACACTTCGAGCGTGGCGGAGCGCAGATCGAGCTGCCGCAGCCGGTATGGGCCGCTGCCGGTGGGCTGGCGGTTGAAGGCGCTGCCGGGCAGGTCCTTGGCCGGCGTTTGGGACAGCAGGTGGGCCGGCAGGAGGCCAACGGTGGCGTAATCCAGGAAGGGCGCGAACGGCTCGGTTCGGGTGAACTGGACCGTCAGGTTGTCGAGCTTGCTCACGTCCACGCCCTGCCATGCCGCGGCCAGGTCAGGATTGCCGGGAAAGTCGCTGGCCTGCATAGTGGCCACGGTGTAGATGACGTCGTCCGCGGTGACCGGCTGGCCGTCTTGCCAGCGGGCGTTCGGCCGCAGGTAGAACGTGTACTGCTTGCCATCGGGCGAGATGTTCCAGCTCTCCGCGAGATCGGGCTGAGGCTGGCCGGCGGCATCGTCCTTCACCAGGCCGGAAAAGATGAGCGCGTCGATGCTCTGGGCGGCGTAGTCGGTGGGCGAGGTCAGCAGCGGGTTGAGGAACTTGGGCTGGCCGGCCACGCCCTCGACGTACGCTCCGCCGACGTCGGGCACTACCTCGTTGTCAGCGCTGTAGGCGCGGCTGCCGAGCAGAGCGGCCACCACGAGGGCTCCCGCGAGGGACAGCAGCAGTTGAAGGCGAATCGCGCGCGACAAAACGAGCGCTCTAGAGGACGGACGGCGCGACGGCGGCAGTGGCGACAGACAGCAGCGCGAAGGCGATCGCCAGGATGATGGTCAGCTGAAAGAGGCCCTTCTCCGCCCCGCGCCGGGTCCGGAAGACTGAACCATCGCCGCCAAAAACACTACCCAGACCCGAGCCCTTGGCCTGCAGCAGGATGGCCGCGATCAAGGTGACGCTGATGACGATCTGGGCGATGCCGAGTGAGTTGCTCACCGGCCCGGATTATAGCGGGCTGAGCGGGGGCCGGCTCCGGTGTGTAGGAAAGTGAATCGGTATCCCGGTCCCGACCGTATTACTTAGTGGACTCGCACTCGTTGCCCGGCTAGTCCCCCGCTGGCACGGCTCGGTTTTGCGAGGCTGGCGGTACCCGTCTCCTCCGTCCTCCCCACGGGTACCCACTAAAGGGGCCGCGAGTACGGCCCCTTTAGTGTGTGTGGCCTACGTCTTCTAAATAAGACTCGTTTGGACGAAGTAAACTTCCATCAAGTGGCACGCTCAAAAGGCAAATTGCAGACGCAGCTCGATCCGACAACCTCAGGACGACAACTTGCATCCCGGCGAGGGCAAGCCAGCGCCAAATCTGCTATCCAGGGCCTCAAAGCGCTCGATCAGGCGTGGAGTCAAAGCGATCTTTCCGAGGACGAAGCCGCATCGATGGCCCAAAGGGCGCTCCGAGAGATCCGCGGAGTGAAGCCCTAACTGGCTCGCATTCGCCAGAGTAACTCGCCTGGCCTCAGAATCGGCAAGTCTTGGCCTTCAAGCTCGAGTAGGTCCTTATCGAAGGAAATTATGAAGTCGGCATGCGCAGCGCGGGCTAAAGCAAGCCAGTAGTCGTCAGTCTGGTCCCGTGAGACACTGTCTGGACTAGGAACATCCTCTTGCAGGATGCCGTAGTCCTGGATAAACGCGACATATGCCAGAACCTGTTCCGCAGTTGCAGTTCGCCGGAACTCCGGCCTTAGGAGCACACTACGCAGTTCATGAACAAGGTGCGGCGAAACCACGAAGGCAAGTCCGCCGTCGATCCAAAGTCGGATGAGTTCGGCGGACGCACCTTCGCCACCCCTAGACAGGAACGCCGCCACCAATACGCTTGGATCGGGTACAACGCTGATCACTCCAGTTAGTTAGCCGTCTCTGGAGTGCCTCCAGCGCCGTCGCTCATTCTCCGGCCGTGATGCGTACGGCTTTAAGGGCAATCAGTTCCCGCAGCAGGTCCATGGCTTTGGCCTCGAGCCGATCCTTTTCAAACTCGACGTATCCCAGATCTCGGAAGTCGGTGGGAA
>DATGVV010000836.1:0-2806 GCA_035299885.1 Chloroflexota bacterium
GACGGCGCCATCTCGGTCCTGCACAATGCCCCCGACCTCGGCGAGGGCTCGCACACCGTCCTGCAGATCGTTACCGCACGCGCCCTTGGCGTTCCCCTCGACATGGTCCGCGTGGCCGAGCCCGATACCGCCAATGGCCTGTACTTCACCGGCGTCAGCTCGCAGCGCACCACCATGCAGCTGGGCACGGCCCTGGTCCAGGCCGCCGGCGAGCTCCGGCAAGCCATCTTACAGGCCGTGGCCCGTCTCCATGAGAGCCCGCCCGACCATTGGCAGCTCGTCGACGGCCGCCTGCTCGGGCCCGACGATGCCTCCGTCTCCCTCAAGGCGCTGGCCACCAATCTCCCGCCCTCCCAGGCGCTCCAGGGCCGCGGCTTCTTCCGTACCAAGGAGGCCCGCGCGGCCGCGGGTCCAGGCCGCGACCACTGGACCGCGGGCGCCGCCGCGGCCGAGGTCGAAATCGATCGCGACACCGGCGAGATCCGCCTCCTGCGCTACGCCGCCGTGGCCGACGCCGGCAAGGTCCTCCACGAGCCTTCAGCCAAAGGGCAGGTCGAGGGCGGCGCGATCCTGGGTATCGGCCTCGCCCTCTCCGAGGAGATGCTCTACCAGGAAGGCGAGCTCCAGAATGGCGATCCCTTCCAGTACCGCCTGCCCCTCATGCGCGATCTCCCGCCCGACTTCCAGGTGACCATGCTGGAAAACGGCGACGGCCCAGGCCCCTTCGGCTCCAAGGCCATGGCCCAGACCTCCGTCCCGTGCGTCGTTCCCGCCGTGGCCAACGCCGTCTACGCCGCCACCGGCGCGCAGCTCACAGAGGCGCCCTTCACCCCCGAGCGCGTCCTCCGGGCGCTGAACCAGCTCTAGTCACGGCTATTCCGGCCTGTTCACCAAGAACGTCGCTGCCCCGTCGAAGTAGCTCCGCATCTGCCCCTTGACCAGCTCCGACAGGTCCAGTGTGTCCAGTGCCTCGGACATGTGCCGCACCCAAGCGTCGCGCTCCGCCCGCCCAATCACGAACGGGAGATGCCGCGCCCGCAGCTGCGGATGGCCGCGTTCCTCCGAGTACGTGCTGGGCCCGCCGAAGTACTGCATCAGAAACAGCGTCAGATGCCGCCGCGGCGCGCTCAGGTCCTCGGGGTATAACGGCCGCAGCACCGGGTCGCCGGCCACCGCGGCGTAGAACCCCTCCACCAGCCGCTCGAACGTCTCCGCGCCCCCAACCGCCTCATAAATCGTCATTGGCACGCCATCAATTCTCCACACACGACGCCAGAATTGAGAGACTTTCTGCTATACAGATCCGCTATACATCTGCCCATGCGCATCGTCAACGTCCGCAACCTCGACCCCGAAGTCTGGCGGCGTTTTGGCTTCGTCGCCCGCGCTCGGCGCACCACCGTCGGCAGGCTGCTCAGCGCGGTCCTCCGCGACTGGCTGCAGAGAAATGCTGCCCCGCACGGCTCGCGACAGCAGTGGGCGAAGGCCACGGCCGGGATGTTCGCCCATCTGCAGCCTCAACGCAGCCTCTCCGAAGAGCTCTTGGCCGACCGGCGAGCTGAGGAAGCGGCCGAGTCCAGGGTCTAATGGCGGACGAGCACGTGACGCTCGACGCCTCGGCCTTCCTTGCCTTCTTGAGAAAAGAACCCGGCTGGCAGGTGGTCGAGGTGGCGCTGACTCAATCTGCCGCAATCAGCCTCTTGAACCTAACCGAGGTCCTCACCAAGCTGGTCGAGGCCGGCGCCGATCCCACGTCTGCCATCGCCGATCTCGAGCGCGAAGGCGTCATCGCGCTTCCAGAGACCAATGTCGTCGAAGCCTTGGTCCAAGCGGTGCCCTTTCTCGCCGAAGACGCCATCGAGGCTGCCCGCCTTCGACGTGCCACCAGATCCTTGGGCCTATCTCTAGGCGACCGAGTCTGCCTTGCGACGGCCATCCGCCTCCGCACTCCAGTCCTGACGGCCGACTGCCGTTGGGTGGAGATTCCCAACCTGCCCGTGGAGGTTCGCTCTATCCGCTAGTTCCTGGGCCCCGCAGCTCCACTTCCTCGCCATCCGGGCCGTTGAAAACACAGCGCAGCCAGCCGGTCTCTGAGGGCACGCGCGCTGCCGTCGGCCGCGGCGGCGACTTGACCGCCAGCTCCTCCGAAACCAGCCGCTGGTAGTCGGCGTCGAAATCATCCGTTACGAAGCAGAAGTGGAACCCGCCGCCCATCTGATGTTCGGGTATGTGCATCAGCTCCACCACGCCTTGGGCCGAGCGCAGATACGCAATCGCCTTCAGGTGCGGCGCCGGACTCGGCTGGGTGAAGTAGTGCTCCAACCCAAAATGCCGCGAGTAGAACTCAATCGAGCGGTCCAGATCCCGAACGCTGACAGCTACGTGGTCCAGCCGTGCAATCACGCTGTTACCTTACCCCGGCCACCGGCGCGATCAGCTCTTGGCTGGCCAGCTCCACCGCCTCGAACGGGTCCGGCCCAACCGGCACCGCCACAATCACCTGTTCGAAGGCGAGGCGGTCGGCGGCGTCCACATACTCAGCGAACCGGTCCCGCACCTGGTTCGGCGTTCCCGCCAGCACCACCCAATCGAGCAGCTCCTCGCCCACCAGAGCCGCGCTCTCCTCGATGGTTGCGCCTTTCTCATATCGATCGCGCAGCGCCGCCAACTGATCCTCGCTCAGGCCCAGGCCGCGGTAGCGGGCAGCGTCGCCGGCCGCGTTGAACGACACGAAATTGCGGGCGAACTGGCGTGCCGCCTTGCCGTCCCGCGCCAGCGACATGTCCAGCTTGAACACGCGGCGCAG